>NZ_JBEZJZ010000137.1:0-19127 GCF_040651455.1 Streptomyces sp. NPDC048483 | reverse complement strand
GCCCGGTTACATTTCGAACCCGGAAGCTAAGCCTTTCAGCGCCGATGGTACTGCAGGGGGGACCCTGTGGGAGAGTAGGACGCCGCCGAACAAATTTTGTGGGAAGCCCCGCACCTTATGGTGCGGGGCTTTTCCGCGTTTCCGGGCTCGTTCGACCCTTCCATACCGCCGGTCGCCTGCGCCGGCTTCGCAGGTTCATCCGTCGAGGCGTAGGAGAGACGGGCCGGAGGGGGATTCTGGGCGTATAGAGGGCCCCTGAGGGGCTGGAGGTTCTGAGGCCCGAGGAGGGCAGCCCCGTCCCAGCCGACATCGTGACCCGCATCCTTGCCGCTGTTGCGTACGGCACTTGTCTGCCCAGCGGGCACCCTGCAGCCGTGTCGGCCGACGGTGCCTGGCGTCTCGCACTCGCCACCGGGACTTGGGGCAAGCCGGGCCCGGCCCACATCGGCGCCCTCGCGCGACAGCGGGCGCGGCAGCGCAGGATCGGCGAACTGACCGAGCACATCGGCGAGACGAACGCCTCCCTCGCCGCCCTCGACGACCAGCTGCGCGGCCTCGCCGCCTCGCCGCGATCGCCGCTGCCGACAGGGCCCACCCCATGGCTGCGCAGGCAGACCGCTCGCGCCGGACCGCCAAGGAACAAGCCGAGGACGCGGCTACCGCCGAAGCGGAGGCGGCGGGGCTGAAGGCGCGCCTGGAGGCAGTGGAAGTCACCGTCGGCGAGGACTACGGACAGATCGTCGCACGCGTCGCCGAGGCGCGCGCCGAGCTGCGCCGCTGCCGCGAGAGGCTGGCCGGGCGGCGGATCTCCTGCTGCGCCTGGAAGGGCGCATCGGAGAACTGCGTGCCACCAGCGGCCAGGACGCCGAACGGCGGGAGCAGGCCGTCGCGCCCCGGGACAGTGCGGCGCATCGGTTCCGGCACCTGTGCCGGGCCGGGCTCGGCGAGGACGTCGGCATCACACCGGAACTCGACGCCGGGGACGGGGCCAAGGCCACCCTTGAGGCCGCCCGCGCCACAGTGGCGAAGTGGCCCGGCATCCCACACGCCCACGCAATTTGGGCCACGCCGCGACCCGCCTCTCCGAAGCGGTCCACGAGACCCGCCAGCGCCTCGGCGCCCGAGCCGACCTGGACCTGGAACTCGACGACGACATCCAGCTCTTCGCCGCCACCCTGGACGGCGTACGCGTGGGGGCGACGGGCCTGCTCGCCTTTCCCCCTCGTCCTGCGTGCCTTGGCAACCCTCCGTGGCATCGCCCCGCCGCAGTCCGCGGTCGACCGACGCGCCCTGTGGACTCGCTCGGGCATCGCCGACGACGACCTGTCCGCCACCGTTCTCGTTGGTGGACTGCGCCCGTCCGGCGACGGCCCGCTCGCCCGCGTGGCCCACGTCTGTGCCGAGGCCGGACAGGCCGCCGGTCTGACCCTCGCCCCATTACGCGCCCTAGGCGATGCCCGCGGCGTCGAGGGCCGCGGCACCCTCGGCCTTTGCCCGGGCGACCAGGTCCTGCGCGGTGGCGTCCGAGGCGGAGCCGCACACGGCCTCGACCACGTTGGCGAGGTTGCCGAGGAGTTTGCCGTACTTCCAGCGCATCACGTCCGCCGCCACCGGAGCCAGGAAGTGGGCCTTCTCCAGGTCGTCCGCTATCCGCCGGGCGGTGTCGTCCGTGCCCGCCCCGTACCGGCCGATGACCAGGGCGCCGGTGGAGGGGCCGCAGGGTGCGACGACCTCAGCCGGGTTCAGGTGGCTGCTGGGCAGGATCACGCATACGCCGTATACCTCGCGGAAGCGGCGCAGCGCCAGGCGCTCGTTCTCCACTCCGTTCTGGCCGCACACCACAGGCAGGCGCTCGCCCGCCGTGCCGCCGCCCGCCACCGGCCGCGCGGCCCATGTGTCCAGGGCGGCCACGCTGTCCTGGGTCTTGACGGCGAGTACGAGCACGTCGTCGTCGCGCAGTTCGAGGTCCTCGGGCCGTGCCACGACGGGTACGTCGAGGGCGACCAGGACGACGGACTGGCCGCTTTCGTGCAGCCGCCCCCCGATCGAACCGCCGACTGCTCAGGACCCGATGATGATGCAGCGCATTCCGCTCCCCGGCTCTCCGCTTCGGGTGTGGTACAAGATCGGGCAAGGTCGTACGGAGCCACACCAGGTGCCGTACGGCCCGAAGCGGGTTTGTTCGGCTGTCAGTTGAGGGCAGCGTGGTCGTCCTCGCCGTGGCGCCCGGTCCACCGCACCCCCGCGGCGTACCACTGGGCGAGGTCCTGGGCGCGCCGCTCGACCTCCTGGTCGTCGGCACCGGTCAGGACGTAGGCCGCCAGGTAATGAGCGGACTTCACGCCCCCCTGGTATGCCGTGCCCACCGTACCTCGCAGGCGTTCCTCCACCACGAAGGGCGGGGGGGCCTCGGGCAGGGCCGCGAGTGTGCCCCGTTCGGGATAGAAGACGACCCAGCCCGCGCTCTGTCCGGGCGCGACGCCGTGAATCCTGGCATCGGTCAGGGTCTGTGGGGCGACCTGGGCCCGGAACCACTGCTCGTCGAGGTTGAAGCCGGTGGCGGCGCGGATGGCGGGGGCGGTCAGCGCGCCGCCGGTTCTGCTGCCGATCTCGCACAGCACGAGGCGGTCGTCGGGCGTGTGGAAGACCTCCAGGTGGAAGGTGGCGCACTCGGGGGTGGGCAGCGCGTCGAGGACCTTTCGGGCATAGCCGATGAGCCGGTCCGTCAGCGGGTGGTCGCGGGTGAGCTGTGCCGAGCCCAGGTATATGCCGTCGTGGAAGGACAGGCAGTCGTTGAGGTAGCGCGAGGCGAACGCGGCCACCGGTTCCCCCGCCACCACCAGCCCGTCCACCACGTACATCTGGCCCTCCACGAACCGTTCCACCTCCGCGTGTTCGGGCAGGCCTTCGGTGAGGAGCCGGGCCAGGTCTGCCGGGCTGCGCAGCACCTGGGTGCCGGTGGAACCGGAACCGAGGGCCGGTTTCACCACCACGGGGTAGCCGTGCTCGCGGACGAAGCCGAAGAGATCGAAGGCCACGCGTATCGGGGCGAACTCCGGTACCTCGAGGCCGCTTTGGCGCACCAGGGTCTTCATGTGGACCTTGTCGCGGAACGCGAGGGTGCTGGCGTAGTCCTGGCCCGGCACGCCGAGCAGCTCCCGCAGCCGCGCGGCGCGCAGCAAGTCGCTCTCCATGCGAGCGATCACCGCGCTGGGCGGCATGCGCGCGGCGAGGTCGAGGGCCGTGCGTTCCGCGTCGCCGCCCTGGAGGTAGCCGGGGACGGAGACAGCGCCCGGAATGTGCCGGTACTGCGGGAACATGGCCTCGGAGACCAGGAGGTGCGGCTGTACGCCCGCATCAGCCGCCCACTTGTCGTACGGAGTGTCCGCATAGTCGCTGTTCACAAAAGCCAGAACACTGCGTTCCGCTCCAGACTTCACCAGCACCTCCCAGGACTCCTGAAAAGCACGCACAGGCCGCGTGCGGCATCCAGGCTAGAGGCGTGAGCCCAGGTCAGGGCTGTCCTGGCACATACCTTGGCTTTACCTCGGAAAGATTGTTCTGCTCATTCTGACCGTGTAGGAAGGCAGAGAACTCAGGATCCTGATCTTGCGCATGTACTGGGGGGAAGTTGAAGAACCAACACATTCTCGCCGCACCGCCAACGGCTCGTGACCATGAACTGGCGAATTGCCTGCACACCCTCGCAGGCCTGCTCGATCTGGAAATGTACGCACGGGCCCGGCAGTTCGTCGCGGAGCGCTCCGGCGACCCCGCACCGGAGCGAGACCGCGCGCCGGAGCCTCACTTACCGCAGGAACGGTGGCCCGAGCCGCTCCTCCATGTCCTTCTCGCCGGCAAGCGGGCAGCCGCTGTCGACGCGGCGGCCGCGCACCCGGCGGCGAAGCCCTTGGCCGAGGTCGGCATGTGGGCGGAGCCCGGCGCTACGGTGCTGAGCGTCGCCGACAACGGGCCCGGTGTGCCAACCACCCAGCGAGCGGCGGTGTTTCGCGACGGCTGGTCGACGAAGGAGGCGCCGCCACATCGCCAACGGGGGGTCGGTCTCACGCTCGTGCACGGCGTCGCGCGACGTTACGGCGGCTCGGCCCGGATGACCGAACGGCCGGGCGGTGGTGCCGTGTTCACGGACCGACTGCCCCGGAATCCGCCCGTGGCGGCGGGAGTAGCACCGTGATTGACGTTCTGGTCGTGGACGACGACTTCTACGTCGCCGAAATCAACTCCCGCTATGTGTCCCGTATTCCGGGATTCCGTGTCATAGGCCGGGCCCACACGGCCGCCGAGGCACTGATGGCCGTCGAACGCGGCAGCGTCGATCTGCTGCTGCTCGACCACTACCTTCCCGACGAGGACGGGCTGCAGCTGGTGCGCAGGCTCCGCCGGCTCGGCCACGAGACCGACATCATCATGGTCTCGGCGGCCCACGAGGCGGAGCAGGTGAGCTCGGCGCTCCGCAACGGCGTCCTGCAGTACCTGGTCAAACCGTTCAGTTTTGGGGTGCTGCGGGCCAAGTTGACGTCCTACGCGCAGATGCGTGACCGCCTCGGCCGTTTCGACTCCCTGGGCCAGGGCGAGGTGGACGAGATCTTCGGCACGCTCCACGCGCCGGTCCAGGCGGAACTACCCCCGAAGGGGTACTCGGCGGCGACCACCGAGCGCATCCGCGACGTTCTGCTCCGGGCCGGCAAGGCGCTGTCCGCGCAGGAGGTGGCCGACCTCACCGGAGTGAGCCGTTCCACCGCGCAGCGTTACCTCAAGCACCTGCAGGAGCGGGGCAGCGTTCAGCTCGCCCTGAAATACGGGGGCACCGGCCGCCCCGAGCACCACTACGAGTCCGCGCACGGCGCCTCCCACGCGCGCCCACGCTGAGCGCACACCACGAGGGCGTCCCCCGGCGCAGCCAGGCCCCGCACCCCGAAGGGCGCGGGGCCTGTGCCGTTCCGCCGGTGCCATCAGGACGTAACCCCGCGGTAATCAAAAGAAGCAGAAGGAGATTTCCGCGGTAAAGCCACAGTGCACGCAGAACCGTGTCCGCACTCGGCTCCTGATCTAGTGTCCGTCTCGATCCAAAGCTCCTCACCTGCAAGGACACCGGAGACCTGTCTATGGGCGTGACACGCCGTAAGCTCCGACTGGGAGCCTTTCTCCTGGCCCCCGGCTACCACGTGGCCTCCTGGCGGCATCCCACGGCCCACGCGGACGGCGGCCTGGACTTCGCCCACTACCGCGAGCTCCTGCACACCGCCGAGCGCGGCAAGTTCGACATGTTCTTCGTCGCCGACGGGGTGGGCATCCGCACCCCGTACCGCAACGCCGACGAGCTGAGCCGATGGGGCCGCTTCCTCCAGTTCGACCCGCTGACGCTCCTGTCCGCCCTCGCCGTGCACACCACGCACATCGGTCTCGCGGCGACCGCGTCGACGACGTACAACGAACCGTTCCACATCGCGCGGAAGTTCGCCTCGATCGACCACCTCAGTGCCGGCCGGGCCGCCTGGAACATCGTCACCTCGGTGACGGACGCCGAGGCGAAGAACTTCAACCGCGACTCCCAGCCCGACCACGCGTCGCGCTACCACCGGGCCAGGGAGTTCATGGAGGTCGCCACCGGCCTGTGGGACAGCTGGGACGACGACGCCTTCGGGTACGACAAGGAGTCCGGGCGCTACTTCGAGCCCGAAGGACTGCACGTCCTCGACCACAAGGGCGAGCACTTCTCGGTGCGCGGTCCGCTCAACGTGGCCCGCCCTCCCCAGGGTTACCCCGTGCTCATCCAGGCGGGCGCCTCTGCGGACGGCCAGGACTTCGCCGCCCGCTGGGCCGAGGTGATATTCACCGCCGCCCAGACCCTGGACGAGGCCCGGACGTTCTACCGCGGCATCAAGCAGCAGGCCGCCGCCTACGGCCGCGACGCCGACCAGATGAAGGTGATGCCCGGTCTCTTCCCCGTGATCGGCCGTACCCGCGCGGAGGCCGAGGACAAGTACGCGGTACTGCAGGAACTGGTCGACCCGGTCGTCGGGTTGGGGCTGCTCACCCAGCTCCTCGGTGACGTCGACATCTCGGGCTACCCGGTGGACGGGCCGCTGCCCGAACTGCCGCCCACCCAGGGCAGTACCAGCCGTCAGCAGCTCGTCTACGACAAGGCGCGCCGCGAGGGTCTGACGATCAAGGAGCTGTACCAGTCCCTGTCCGGGGGCCGCGGGCACCGCATCGTCATCGGCACCCCCCAGGACGTCGCCGACCTCATGGAGGAGTGGTTCACCGGGGAGGCCGTCGACGGCTTCAACGTCATGCCGCCCGTGGTCCCCGAGGGTCTGGACGACTTCGTCGACCTCGTGGTGCCCGAGCTGCAGCGCCGGGGCCTGTTCCGCACCGAGTACGAGAGCACCACCCTGCGCGGAAACCTCGGCATCGACCGTCCCGCCCGTGGCGCCGCGGCCGAACTCCCGCTCAGCACGGGCCCGTTACAAGTCCAGGAGTGAGCACCCCTCATGCCGACGTTTGGTAGAACTCTCAGCGAGATACCGCCCTCCCCGCTGGTGGCCGTCGACCGGCTGCTGCGCTCCGGCGCGCACGCCGAACCGGTGCCGCTGCAGCAGGGCAAGACCGTCTTCGAGCCGTGCGCGCGGCCGAGCGCCTGGGAACGCGCGGAGTTCGGGATCGCGGCCCACGAGCACGCGCCGCCCGCCGGAGTCCCCGCGCTGCGCTCGGCGTTCGCCGACGCGGCGAGCCGACGCCGGGGCACCCCCGTCGACCCCGGGCAGGTCCTGGTGACGAGCGGTGCCACCCACGCCATCGCGGTGACCCTGCATGCGATCCTGGGCCCGGGGGACGAGGTCCTCATCCTGTCGCCGCAGTGGCTCTTCGCCACCGGCCTGGTGTGGGCGGCCGGCGGGACGCCACGCGAGGTGCCGGTCTTCCTGGAGCTGAGCGAGGACCCCGGCTTCGACTTCATCGCCGCGATCGAGCGGGCCGTGGGACCGCGCACCCGGGCGATCTACTTCAACAACCCCAACAACCCGACCGGCTTCCGCCTGGACGAGCAGGCCCTGGGCGCGCTCGCCGAGCTCGCCACGCGGCACGACCTGTGGCTGATCGCCGACAACGCGTACGAGAACTACGACTTCAGCGACGGCGGCTTCCTCGACATGGCGACCGTCCCCGGCGCGGCCGAGCGCACCTTCTCGGTGCACAGCTGCAGCAAGACGTACGCCATGCCCGGCGCCCGCGTGGGCCACCTGATCTCGCCGCCCGGCGCGGAGGAGATCCTCACCAAGTGGTCGCTGCACACGCTGTACTCGGTGTCCACGGCTGCGCAGTACACCGCGTTCCGGGCGCTTGCCACACCCGCCGACGAGCTCGCGCGGCGCCGGGCGGCGGCCGAGCGCGCATGGCAACTCGCCGACGCCGCCCTTGAGATCCCGCACAGCCGCATCACGGGCGGGCTCTACACCTTCCTCGACCTGAGCCGGTACGGCGACGGCGCGGAGTTCGTGCGGCGCTGCGCCGAGGCGGGGGTGGGACTCGCACCGGGCCGGGTGTTCGGCGCCCACTGCGACGGCTGGGCCCGGCTCTGCTTCACCGCGGCACCCGAAGAGGCGGTCGTGGACGCCATCGGCCGTATCAACAAGATCTACTGGGAGGGTGGCCATGACCGTTGACACCACCGTGGCCAGGCCGGCCGCGGCTTCGGCGCTGGCTCCGTATCTGCACCGGTACGACAGTCCGGCACAGCTCGGACTCAAGATCAACGCGTATCGGGGCTACGAGGTGGAGGGCCTCGCCGAGGCGCTGCGCGCACCGGACCTGCACGACGCCCCCGTCGAGTGCGTGATGGTCGGCGACTCGTACTTCATGACCCACCTGGGCCGCGACGGCACCACGCTGACCGGCGACGACGAGCAGGAGTGGGGCCTTGCGACCCTCACCGGCCTGGTGGCCGAGGTGCGCAAGGCCCTTGACGCCGAATTCCCGGCGGCCAGACGGCCGTTCCTGCTCGCCGACCTGCCGGACGGGGCGACCCGCAGCCCGGCCACGGCACGGGCCGCCGCCGACCGGTTCGTCGCGGCCGGCGCGGACGCCGTCAAGATCGAGGTGGCGGGCGAGGGCGAGTTCGCATGCATCGAGGCCGTGGCCGCGACCGGCACGCCCACCCTGGCACACCTCGGCTACACCCCGCAGAGCGGCAGCCTGACCCGGCACGGCGACGCCTTGGACGGCGCGCTGGCGCTCTTCGCGCAGGCCCGCAGGGCCCGGGCCGCGGGCGGCTGCGGACTGATCATCGAGATGGTCAGTGAAGCCGTGAACCAGGCGCTGAGCCGGCCGCACCCCGAAGGCCTCCCGCTGTACTCGGTGTTCAGCGGCCGGGCCCGCTGGGGCGGCCAGAGTCTCAACCTGTGGGACGCCGTCGTACGCCCCGTACCAGGCGGCCGCTACTTCCCGCCGACCCCGGTGATCGACGCGGCCGAGGTGGCGGAGCGCTACACCCCGGAGCTGATCGCCGACCGTATGCGCGAACTGCTGCGGCTCAGTGTCGCCGGCTGGTTCCCGCTCTCCCCGCGCACCGCCCTGACCCCCCGTGAGACGGCCGAGATCACCGGCATCGACCCCTGGAGTGCCTCATGACCACCGCCGAACCGGTCACCGCGGGACCGGTGACCCCCGGATCGGACACGGCCGTCTTCGACGAGCTCGAATCGGCCGTACGCACCTACTGCCGGCGCTTTCCCGCCGTCTTCACGCGGGCGGCAGGACACCGCATGTGGGACGCGGACGGCCGCGAGTACATCGACTTCCTGTCGGGCGCCGGCGCGCTGAACTACGGCCACAACCCCCCCGAGGTGCGCGCCGCACTCATCGACTACCTGCAGGCCGACGGTCCTGTGCACGGCCTCGACCTGCACACCGGCGCCAAGGCCGCGTTCCTGCACCGCTTCCGCGAGGTGGTGCTCGCGCCGCGCGGGCTCGACCACCGGGTGCAGTTCACCGGGCCGACCGGCACCAACGCCGTCGAGGCGGCGTTCAAGACGGCCCGCCGGGTCACCGGACGCACCGACATCATCGCCTTCACCGGCGGCTTCCACGGCCTCTCGCTCGGCGCGCTCGCCGCGTCCGCCACCTCGTTCAAGCGCGGGGCGGCCGGGGTGCCGCTCGGCCACGTCACGCGGATGCCCTACGAGGGGTACGCGGGTGAAGGCGTCGACACCATCGACTACCTCACCCGGCTGCTCGACGACCCGGGCAGCGGCATCGACCTGCCCGCGGCCTTCGTGGTGGAGACCGTGCAGGGCGAGGGCGGCCTCGCGGCGGCGAGCGCGCCGTGGCTGCGCAGGCTCGCCGAAGTGGCGCGCGAGCGGGGCATTCTGCTGATCGTCGACGACATCCAGGCCGGGTGCGGGCGCACCGGCACCTTCTTCAGCTTCGAAGAGGCGGGCATCGTCCCCGACCTGATCTGCCTGTCCAAGTCCATCAGCGGCTTCGGCCTGCCCATGGCCCTCGTCCTGGTCCGCCCCGAGCTCGACCAGCTGGGCCCCGGCGAGCACAGCGGTACCTTCCGCGGTAACAACCTCGCCTTCGTCACTGCCACGGCCTGCCTGGACCGCTGGGCGGACCCGGAGTTCGCCGCGCAGGTGCGGCGCAACGCCGCCGCGCTGGAGGACCGGCTCACCGAACTGGCCGCCAAGTTCGCCGATCTCGGGTGCACCGTGCTGGGCCGCGGCCTGATCCGCGGGCTCGGCTTCACCGACCCGGCGCTCGCGGACCGGGTCTCGCGGGCCGCCTTCACGCGCGGGCTCCTGGTCGAGACGTCCGGCGCCCGTGGCCAGGTCCTCAAGATCATGCCGCCGATCGTGGCGGACGCCGAAGACCTGGCACCCGGCCTCGCCCTCCTCGCCGACGCCATCGCGTCGGCCGCACAAGACGACGTACCCGAAGGGGACTTGAGTTGAGCATCGCCGAGCACGAGCAGACCATCGAGGGCGACCACGAGGTGGGCCAGGAGCACGGCATCGACGAGAGCGTGCTGCGCCGGATCGCCGACTCCTGGCCGCGGCGCGCCACGATCCGTACCGATCTGGACCGGATATCGGAGCCGGAGGAGTACGACGAGAAGCTGCCGGACTACCCGGAACACCTGCTGCCGTTCGCCGAGCATCCGCTGTACCTCGCGGCCACGCCCGAGCAGCGCCAGAAGGTCCTCACCATGGCCTGGCTCGTCTACAACGAGCGGGTTATCGCGGCCGAGGAGTACGTCGCCAACCCGACCTTCGCCATGATCATGCACGGCGCCTTTCCCGGTGCCGACAGCGTCCAGCTCAAGCGCGCCGTCCAGCAGACGCACGTGGACGAGGTCTGGCACACGTACATGCACATGATCGCGATGCAGCGCACCCGCGAGGTCCGGGAGATCACCGGCGAGCCCGCCTACCCGCACACGGTCACCTACCGCCGTCTCCTGGAGGCCGACGCGAAGGTGTCGGAGCGCTGGGAGCGCGACCTGCTGAAGCTGGTGTGGACGACCGTCTCGGAGATCAGCGTCAACGCCTATCTGGAACTGCTCTCCCGCGACAAGACCGTCCAGCCGCTGCACTCCCTGGTGCCCCGGCTGCACGCCCGCGACGAGTCCGCGCACTCCTCCGTCATGGTCGAGGTCGCCAAGGCGCTGTACGTGCACATGAACACCGAACAGCGCCGCGCCTTCGCCGACTCGCTCCCCACGGCGCTGCACGCCTTCGTGGAGCAGGACTTCGCGGTGTGGCCCGGCCTTCTGCGGGCGGCCGGCTTCGAGAAGGCCGACGAGATCGTCGAGGACTGCCGCCGCCAGGCCGGCACCGGTCTGCTGGTGCGCGACTTCTCCGGGGTGCGGCGCATCGTGCGCGAGATGGAGCTCGAGGACCAGGTCGACTTCGACTTCGGGGCCGAGTGACGTGAAGCTCACCGCGGGCGGCCGCAGACTCGCCGCCGCAGCCCTCGTCCAGTCGCTCGGCATCGGCCTGTTCATGGCGAGCTCCATGGCGTACTTCACCCGGCAAGTGGACCTTTCGGCGAACCAGGTGGCCTCCGGGCTCGCCCTCGCCGGTGTCGTGGCCCTGGGGATCTCGCTGCTCGGCGGGGTCCTCGCCGACCGGTACGGGGCGCGGCGGGTACTCGCCGCCGTGTACCTGGGGCGTGGGGTGTGCTGTGCGGCGTACGTCTTCGTCACGGACTTCTGGCAGTTCATGGCGGTGACGCTGTGCGCGGTGGCGTGCGACCGGGCGGGGCCTCCGGTGCTCCAGGCACTGGTCGCCGTGGCCGTGCCGGAGCGCCAGGAGCGCACCAGGCTGCTCGCGGTGGTCAACGTTGTACGCAACTGCGGACTCGGGGTCGGCGCGATGGCGGCCGGCGTCGCGCTCGCCAGCGACACCCAGGCCGCCTACCGGGTCACGCTGATCGCCATCGGGCTTGCCTTCCTCGGCGGTGCGGTGCTCGTGCTGCGGGTGCCCGAACTCGCCGCGCCGACGGCCGAGGCGGCCCCGGATGGCGCGGCGGAACGGCCGGTCAAGAGCCGGGTGGTGCCCGACGTGCGCTATCTGACGCTGACCGGGCTCAACTTCCTGCTGTTCTTCTTCGACACGATGCTGCTGGTCGCGATGCCCGTGTGGATCCTGGAGCACACGGATGCCCCGCGGGCCACCGTGTCCGTGCTGTTCGCGCTGAACACCGTGCTCGTCATGGTGCTGCAGATCCCGGTCAGCAAGCTGGCGACCGGTCAGCGGCGTACCACCCGGATGCTGACGTGGACGGGCGCCGTGCTCGCGGTGAGCAGTCTGTGCTTCGCCGCGTCCGGCTCCGTCGCGGGCGGGCCCGCGGTGGCGTGGCTGGCCGCCGCCGTGGTGACGCTGTCCCTGGCCGAGGTGATCGCCAACTCCGCGGTGTGGGACCTGTCCATCGCCCTGGCCCCCGAGGAGCAGCGCGGACGCTATCTGTCCGTCTTCAATCTGAGCGTGGCCGGACAGCGGGTCCTCGGCCCCGTGCTGGTCACCGGACTGCTGCTCGGCTCGGGTTCGCTCGGCTGGGTGGTGGCCGCTGCGGTGCTCGTGGTGGCGGGCGGCGCGGCCGAGCGGGTCGCCCGCACGGCCGGGGAGCGGATGCGAGTCGGGGTGCCCGTCGATGCCTGAACTGCCCATCCTTGCCTTCGCGTCCGTCGCGGTGTTCCTCGGCGCCCTGGTCCAGGGCAGCCTGGGAGTGGGTCTGGCCCTGGTGTCTGCGCCGGTGGTGCAGATCGCCGCGCCGAGTCTCATGCCGGGGTCACTGCTCCTGGTCGCCGCCGTCCTGGCCGCGCTCGGGGCGGTCCGGGAGATCTCCCACACCGACTGGCACGGCGTGTCCTGGGCGCTGGCCGGGCGGATCCCGGCCACGGCGGCGGCCTCGTACGTGATCCTCGTGGTCTCGGGGCCGACGCTCGACCTGCTCTCGGCGGGCATCACCCTGGGCGTCGTCTCGCTCCTCGTCTTCGACCCGGCCCGGCTGCCCAGGAACCGGGGCACGCTGTTTGCCTCCGGAGCCGTGGCGGGGCTCATCGGGACGACGTCGTCCATCGGCGGGCCGTTCACCGCGCTCCTGTACCACCAGGAGCCCGGCCCCAAGATCCGCGGCACTCTCAGCGTCTTCTTCACGGCAGGGACGCTGCTCTCGCTCGTCTCCCTCACGGTCGTCGGCC
The DNA here is from genome assembly GCF_040651455.1 of Streptomyces sp. NPDC048483. Lineage (NCBI taxonomy): Bacteria > Bacillati > Actinomycetota > Actinomycetes > Kitasatosporales > Streptomycetaceae > Streptomyces > Streptomyces sp. NPDC048483. The sequence continues at coordinate 6,406 of NZ_JBEZJZ010000137.1, read as the reverse complement.
GTCTGCCGAGCAGGCAACTGGCCTTCGGGGCCCTGCTGTTGCCCGCGGTGGTGGCCGGATTTGCGCTGTCGGGGCCGGTCCGTCGGCGGGTGGACGGCGGCGGCCGGATGCGCGCCGCGGTGCTCGCCCTCGCGGTCGTCGCGGCGCTCGTCCTTATCGCCCGGGGGCTGGTTGCCCTCCATACGGGATGAGAACGGCGGTACGCCACGAGCGCGCCGGAACGCCTGAGCGCGTCCGCCCGGACGCGCGAGCAACAAGTACGGAGAAAGGAACGGATCATGCGGGTGGGATTTGCGGGACTGGGGTCCATGGGTGGTGGGATGTGCCGCCGGCTCGCGGAGCGCGGGTTCGACGTGGTCGCCTACGACGCCGATGCGAGCGTCGCCGCGGCGGCCGGTGAGCACCCGGGCGTGCGCGCGGCCGCGTCCGTCGCGGACCTGGCCGCGCCGGTGGTGGTCACCATGCTCCCCGACGGAGCGGCCGTCCGGCAGGTGGCCGAGGAGCTGCTCCCGCACCTCGCCGCCGGCTCCCTGATCGTCGACACGGGCTCCTCGGCACCCGAGGACACACTGGCCCTCGGCCGCGCGGCCGCCGTGTACGAGGTGTCCGTGGTGGACGCGCCGGTCTCCGGCTCCCCGGCCGCCGCGCGGGCGGGTGAGCTGACGCTGATGGCCGCGGGCGAACCCGGGGACGTGGAGCGGGCGGAGCAGGTGCTCGGCGCGCTCGGCAAGACGTACCGGGTGGGTCCCGCGGGCGCGGGCCACGCGCTGAAGGCGCTCAACAACCTGCTCTCCGCGGTCAATCTCGCCGCGGTCGCCGAAGTCATGCTCGCCGGGCGGGCGTTCGGCCTCGAACCCGCGGCAATGCTGGAGGTGATCAACGCGTCCACCGGCCGCAACCACGCCTCGCAGACCAAGCTCCCCGACCATGTGCTGCCCGGCACCTTCGACTCGGGCTTCGCGCTGCGCCTGATGCTCAAGGACATCCGCATCGGCACGTCGTTGCTCGACTCCGCGGGCGGCCCCGCCGCCTTCGGTCACGCCTGCCAGGAGCTGTGGGAGAAGGCGCACGACGAACTGCCCGCGGGCGCCGACAACGTCGAGGTCGTGCGCTGGCTGGAGAACGCATCGGGACGGGAGCTGCGCGCATGACGCACGAGAACGCACCGCGGATCGCGGTCATCGGCGGCCAGGTCGCCACCCTGAAGAAGGCCCGGCAGGCCGGCTTCGACATCGTCTGGGTGTACGGGCCGCACGAACTCGACCCGGCAGGCCTTGAGCTGGTGGCCGAGGCCCACCTCACGGACTACCGCGACCCGCAGGCCGTCGCCGATCTCCTCACCGCCGTACACCGGCACCGGCCGCTGGCCCGGGTCGTCTCGATCATCGAGGACGGCCTGGAGTCGGCGGCGGCCGCGACGACGGCGCTCGGCCTGCCGGGCACCGGCCTCGACACCGTCCGCGTGCTGCAGGACAAGCTGGCCTTCCGGACGCTGCTCGCCGAGCGGGGCATCGAAGGGGTCGCCGCCCGGCTGGGTCATAACGAGGCCGACCTCCGCGCCTTCGTCGCCGAGTTCGGGCCCGCGGTGATCAAGCCCAGGTACGGATCCGGCAGCCTTGGCGTGCGGCTGGTGCAGGGCCCCGGCGCGGTCACGGAAGTCGCGGCCTGGGCGGCGGAGTTCGGGCTGCACACGTTCGTGATGGAGCAGTATCTGCAGGGCCCCGAGTTCAGCGTGGAGGCGTTCAGCTTCGCGGGCGAGCACGTGGTCGTCGCGTACACGGCCAAGGAGAAGCTGGACTCGTTCGTCGAGGTCGGGCACGTACAGCCGGCGGGCATCGACGCGGACGCCACGGCCCGGATCGAGTCGCTGGTCACCAGGATGCTGGATGCCGTGGGAGTCAAGGACGGCCCCTCGCACACCGAGGTGATCGTCACCTCCGACGGCCCCCGCCTGGTGGAGTCCCACAACCGGCGCGGCGGCGACCGGATCACCGACCTGGCCAACGAGGTGTACGGGACCGACATCGACGCGCTGGCCTTCCTCTGGTACGCGGACCGTACCGCGCCCATCACGCCGGGCCCGGCCAGGGGCGGCGGCGCCATCCGCTTCCTGACCGCCGAGCCGGGCGTCGTCGAGTCCGTCACCGGAGCCGACGAGGTGCGCGCCGATCCGCGGGTGGTGGCCCTGCATCTCTCCGTCGCGCCCGGTGACACGGTGGCCCCCATCGCCTGGTCGTACGACCGGTCCGGGCTGCTCATCGTCCGTGGCGACTCGGCCGACGAAGCGCGTGCCCAAGCCCACGAACTGGCCGCCCGGATCACCATCAAGACCCGGCCCGACACGGAGTCGGGCACACCGCGCTCCATCGCGGCCGTGGCCCCCCGCCCCGAACGGCTGCTCGGCACCACGCCCTCCGGGCCGGGGTCGTGACCACCGCGGCGCCCACGGTCGGCGCCCGTCAGCTGCGCACCGCACTGCGGGGGCACGCCTCCGGCGTCGCGGTGCTCACCGCGGCCACGCCCGGCGGCCCCGCCGGGGTGACGATCACCTCGTTCACCTCGGTGAGCGCCGAGCCGGCGCTGGTCTCCTTCGCGCTCGCCGAGTCGTCCTCGACCTGGGCCAGGGTCAAGGACTGCCAGCGGTTCGGGATCCAGCTGCTCGGCGCCGCCCAGCGCGAGGTGGCCGAGCGGTTCGCGGCCGCGGGCGTCGACCGGTTCGCGCCGCCCACCCGCTGGCACACCGGCCCGCACGGGGTGCCGCTGCTCGACGACTGCGCCGCCTGGCTGGTCGGCACGCGCCATCGCCAACTCGCGCTCGGTGACCATCAGTTGATCGTCTGTGCCGTGGAGCACGTACGGATCGGGTCCCCGCGCGACAGCCTGGTTCATCTGCACGGGGCCCTGCAGGCCGCCCCGGGTGCGCCCCCTGTCCCGGAGAGTCCACAGAGTGCAGAGAGGTGACCCCCTACGGGCAAGTTCTACCAGGGGCTGACCCCGTCACTGTGTGCCTTCATCGCCCAGGCCTCCCTGTACTTCGAGGCCACCGCACCCCTGTCGGCGGACGGACACGTCCATGCTGATAGGCGCGTTCACCTGCCTTCTCCCCGGTCATGACGACGCCGCCGAGGGCGTCGTCGAGCGGAGCCCGCATCTGAGGGACGAAACGCGCGTTCTCGTGCAGCAGTACACACCCCTGCAGCATGGGCGTGGCCGGTTCCGACGCATCGAGAACCCGCAGAGCGGGCGTGCGGCCGGGGAACGGCGGGTTGGCCATGGTCACCTACCTGTTGGTGAGCCCGGAGCCTGAAGGGGCATCCGGTGGAGAAGGACACGAGCAGATCCCGGCGAACTCCTCGATTTCCAGGCCGGCCAGGTGGGCTGCCCGGGACAGGTCGAGGTGGTGCCGTCGCGTCAGCCGGGTGACGGCTTCGGCGAGGTGGCGCGGAGTTTCGCGCTCGATCGAAAGGGGCCGGCGTCCCCGCCCCCGCCCGCGAAGCAGGCGTCCAGGCGCTCGGTGTCGGGTTCGTCGCCGATGGGGACGCAGCCCTGGTGGTTGTTGGGGTCATCGGCGGACGTACCAACCGCCCCGGCCGCCGGGGCGGCGGCCTTGCTGTTGTCGGCGGCCGTCTTGCCGGCCAGGCGGGCGCCTTCCGGGACGGTCAGTGAATTGGCCGTATCCCCCTTGCGGTGGGGGAAAGTGTCTTCTTCCGCGGTCCGGCATCACGCACCGGAAGGGACTTGTAGCCCTTGGCACGCAGATCGACCAGCTCCTGCCGGGAAATACTGGCCTCCCTCTTGATCGTCCGGTCCGGCTTGGCAGCCGCATCCTTGACCGGATGTTCCGCGGGCGCCGGCGCACTCTGGGCGGAACCGAACCACCGGGAGCGCGAACGCCCCCGCCACCGCTATCAGTGCTCTTGAACGCCACGTTCTGCGCAACGACATGCGTTGACAATCCGTGTTCACAGCCGGGCCCGGCAGGCACGTCTCCCGACGGCCCCGGCTTACGGCAATGGCTAAGACGTCATCTCATTTGGATGCCTCGTAGGGTGTCGTTCATGGTGGGGATCGTTGAGCGGTTAGTGCCGGATGAGTTGTGGGAGCTGTTCCAGCGGGTGGTGCCGGAGGCGCCGTTGCGTCCTCAGGGTGGTGGCCGACGTCGGCACGGTGACCGGGAAGTGCTGGCGGCGATCGTGTTCGTGGCCACGTCGGGATGTACGTGGCAGCAGTTGCCGTCAGCGTCGTTCGGGCCGTCGGGGGCGACAGCTCATCGCCGCTTCTCCGAGTGGTCGAAGGCCCGGGTGTGGGCGAAGCTCCATCGCCTGGTCCTCGACGAGCTTGGTTCCCGCGGCAAGCTGGACTGGTCGCGCTGCGCGATCGACTCGGTGAACATGCGGGCCCTGAAAAAGGGGATCTGACGGGTCCGAATCCTGTCGACCGGGGCAAGTACGGGTCGAAGAACCATTTGATCACTGAGCGGGCCGGTCTGCCCCTGTCCGTCGGAATCTCGGGGGTGAACCTGCACGACAGCCAGGCCCTGATCCCACTGGTGAAGGGCATACCGCCGATCCGCTCGCGTCGAGGCCGGCGGCGACGCAAGCCGGGAAAGCTCCACGCCGACAAGGGCTACGACTACGACCACCTGCGGCGATGGTTACGCCGGCGCGGCATCACCCACCGCATCGCCCGCAAGGGCATCGAGACCTCCCAGCGACTGGGCCGCCATCGCTGGACCATCGAGCGCACCATGTCCTGGCTCGCTGGCTGCCGCCGCCTCCACCGACGCTACGAGCGCAAAGCCGAACACTTCCTCGCCTTCACCAGCATCGCCTGTACCCCCATCTGCTACCGCAGACTCGCCAAATGAGATGACTTCTAATATTGCAACGGTGTTTGTGCTGATGGGTGGGCAGTTCTATGGGCTGTGGCCGCGTCGTGTGTAGTGGCAGATGCGGGCCTGGTGTTGGCGTCTGTGGCGCCGGTATGACCAGTGCAGGATGTGGTCGACGGGTGTGGGTGGGCGGTCGGTGAGGCGGGTGAGCAGGCGTCTGATCTCGGCGAGGCTGAGGCGGATGAGGTTGGAGGATCCGTTTCTGCTTTCCCGGCATCGAGTGCACGGGCCCGCAGGACGGTCAGGCAGGCGTGTGTGGCCATGGCCAGGGTGATGTGGCGATACCAGCCTGGGTAGCGGCGGACTTGGTAGTCGTCCAGGCCGCACTCCTGCTTCGCCGTCTGGAAGCATTCTTCGACGGCCCACCGGCTGCCGGCGATACGGATCAGCTCGTCCAGGGTGGTGCCGGCGGGACAGTAGGCGATGTAGTAGGAGATCTCCTCGGGCCGCCTGACGCTGCGACGGGCGAGGACCCAGTGCCGACGGTCCTCACGGTGCCAGGGACGGACTTCGACGCGGGCCCAGTCGAACACCCGCAGTCCATGAGCACCCCTCCCGCACGAGCGGCGTTTCCACTTCTGCCGCGCAAGGCCCGTGAACAGGTCGTGGACGGGATGGTCCAGGGCCCAGCGGGTGACGAGGGTGTCGTGGCGGGTGGTGGCCATGACGTGGAAAACGTCGGCCTGCTCCAGCTCGAACCGCCGGCCTTTGCTGAAGCGGTAGGCGGCATCCGCGGTCACCCACCGGAATGGGATCTTGTCCGCGATCGCGCGGCGGACCATCTTCTTGGCCATGACGACCTTGGTCTCGAAGCCGACCTCGTCGTCGATGCCCGACCTGCGGCACCTCTCGCGGTCGTCTGTCCAGGAGGTGGGCAGATACAGCCGGCGGTCGATCAGCGTCCGGCCACCGCCGGCTGCATAGGCGAGGAAGACGCCGACCTGGCAGTTCTCGGTGCGGCCCGGGGCCTGTATATCAATTACTGCTCGGTGTGCGGGTGTTGGCGGGACAATGAAATGTGACTGCGCGTACGGCCGCTCGGGCTTCGGTTGTGGCTTTGAGGGCGAAGTTCGATCAGTTCCTTCCCCATCTGGATGAGCGGCGCCGTCGGATCTACCTGGCCAGCGAGGCCGCCGCGCTTGGCCACGGCGGGATCACGCTGGTGGCGGCCGCTTCTGGCGCCAGTGCGGCCACCATCGCACGCGGGATAGCTGAGCTGTCGGGGCGCCCCTTGCCAGCCGGGCGGATCCGGGCTCCAGGAGCCGGTCGTAAGCCGGTGATCGTCACGGACCCCGGTCTGCTGCCCGCACTGGAAGCTCTGATCGAGCCGCACACCCGGGGTGATCCGGTCTCACCCTTGCGCTGGACCACCCTTTCGCTTCGGTCTCTGGCCTCTGCGCTGACCACTGAGGGGCACCTTGTCAGCGCGGCCACCGTTGGACGCCTGCTGCACGCCCTGGGATACAGCCTGCAAGGCACCGCCAAGACCACGGAAGGCGCAAGTCATCCGGACCG
>NZ_JBEZJZ010000136.1:0-21002 GCF_040651455.1 Streptomyces sp. NPDC048483 | reverse complement strand
CCTCGTTGATCTCGACGAGGTCGATGTCGTCGATGGTCAGTCCGGCCTTGGCGAGGGCCTTGCGGCTGGCGGGTGCGGGGCCGGTGAGCATGATCGTCGGCTCGGAGCCGGAGACCGCGGCGGAGACGATACGGGCGCGCGGGGTCAGGCCGTTGCGCTCGCCGGCCTCCTTGGAGCCGATGGCGACGAGGGCTGCGCCGTCCACGATGCCGGAGGAGTTGCCCGCGTGGTGGACATGGTCGATCTTCTCGACCCAGTGGTACTTCTGCAGGGCGACCGCGTCAAAGCCGCCCGCGTCACCGATGGCGGCGAAGGAGGGCTTGAGGCCGGCAAGGCTGTCGGCGGTGGTGCCGGGTCGCGGGTGCTCGTCGTGGTCGAGGACGACCAGGCCGTTGCGGTCGCGGACGGGGACGACGGAGCGCTCGAAGCGGCCGTCCTTCCAGGCCGCGGCGGCCCGCTCCTGGGAGAGCGCGGCGAACTCGTCGACATCGCGCCGGGTGTAGCCCTCGATGGTGGCAATGAGGTCGGCGCCGATACCCTGCGGGACGAAGCCGGTCTCGAAGTTGGTCATCGGGTCCGCGAACCAGGCGCCGCCGTCGGAAGCCATCGGCACCCGCGACATCGACTCGACGCCGCCCGCGAGCACCAGGTCCTCCCAGCCCGAACGCACCTTGGCCGCAGCCATGTTGACGGCCTCGAGGCCGGAGGCACAGAAGCGGTTCTCCTGGACACCGGCGACGGTGTCGGGCAGTCCGGCGGCGATCGCCGCGATCCGGGCGATGTCGGAGCCCTGGTCGCCGACCGGGCCGACGACGCCGAGCACGATGTCGTCGATGGCGGCCGGGTCCAGGCCGGGGAACCGGTTGCGTACTTCATGGATCAGGCCGACGATCAGGTCGATGGGCTTGGTGCCGTGCAGTGCGCCATTGGCCTTGCCGCGGCCGCGCGGGGTGCGGATCGCGTCGTATACGTACGCTTCGGTACTCAAGTCAACAAGCCTTTCGGATGAGGGGTGGGGCGAGGCGGCGGGTGGGGCCGGTCCGCGCGCGGGGCCCGGCGGACCGGGGTCAGCCGAGCAGGGAGCGGCCGATGATCTCCTTCATGATCTCGGTGGTGCCTCCGTAGATCGTCTGGATACGGCCGTCGGTGAAGGCCTTGGCGACGCGGTATTCGGTCATATAGCCGTAGCCGCCGTGGAGTTGGAGGCAGCGGTCGGCGACCCGCTTCTGCAGCTCGGTCGCCCACCACTTGGCCATCGAGGCATGCACCGCGTCCAGTTCACCGGCCGAGTGGTCGACGATGCAGCGGTCCAGGAAGGCGCGGGTGACGGCGCACTCGGTGGCCATCTCGGCTATTTCGAAGCGGATGTGCTGGAGCTTGGCCAGCGGGCGGCCGAACGCCTCGCGCTCCTTGACGTACTGGCTGGTGATCTCCAGCAGGTGTTCGGCCCCGGCGATCCCGGCGACGGCGATGCCCATCCGCTCCTGCGCGAGATGCGTCATCAGATGAACGAAAGCGCCGTTCAGCTCACCGAGCAGATTCTCCTTGGGGACCCGTACGTCGTTGAAGAACAACTCGGCGGTGTCCTGGGACTTCTGGCCGATCTTGTCGAGGTTGCGGCCGCGCTCGAAGCCTTCCATGCCCCGCTCGACGACCAGCAGGCTCAGGCCGTGTGCCCCGCCCTCGGGTGTCGTCTTGGCGACGACGACGACCAGGTCGGCGAGGATGCCGTTGGAGATGAAGGTCTTGGAGCCGTTGAGGACCCAGTGGTCGCCGGCGTCCTCGGCGCTCGTGCGGATGCCCTGGAGGTCGGAGCCCGCTCCGGGCTCGGTCATCGCGATGGCGGTGATGAGCTCGCCGCTGCAGAAGCCGGGCAGCCAGCGGCGCTTCTGCTCCTCGGTACCGAGCGTGGTCAGATACGGGCCGATGATGTCGTTGTGCAGCCCGACGGCGAGCCCGGCGGCGCCGGCCCGGGTGAACTCCTCGGCCAGTACGGCGCTGAAGCGGAAGTCGCTCTCCCCTCCGCCGCCGTACTCCTGGGGCACGGCCAGGCCCAGCAGCCCCTGCCGGCCGGCCGCCCGCCAGGCCTCCCGGCTGACGATGCCGTCCTTCTCCCACTGCTCGTAATGCGGCGTCACCTCCTTGGCGAGGAAGGTGCGGACGGTCTCGCGGAAGGCGTGGTGTTCCTCGGTGAAGATCTGACGCTGCATCTGCGCGGTCATCGCTGCGGGCCCTCCTCAGAGCCAGTTCTTGACGGTCTCGATCAGCTTCGCGGGCTCGGGCCCCACGGGGTGGACGTTGAGCATCGTCACGCCCGCCTCCCGGAAGGCGGCGATGCGCTCGCGGACGTACCCCTCGGGCCCGCACAGCGACATCAGCTCACAGAACTCGTCCGGTACGGCGGCCTCGGCCTCCCGCTTCTTCCCGGCGAGGTACAGCTCCTGGATGGTGTGCGCGGCCTCTTCGTAGCCGTAGGCGACGGCGAGGTCGTGGTAGAAGTTCTTGCCCTTGGCGCCCATCCCGCCGACGTACAGCGCGATCAGCGGGCGGGCCAACTCCCGTACGGCAGCGGCATCTTCGCCGATCGCCAGCAGACCGCCGGCAACCGTCTGGAGCGGCCCGAGCGCGGGGTCGCGCCGGGCGGCACCCTCGGCCAGTGGCGTGCCCCACACCTGGCCGGCCTTCTCCGGGATGAAGAGGGTGGGCAGCCAGCCGTCGGCCACCTCGGCGGTCATCCTGACGTTGGCGGGGCCGAGCGCGGCGACGTAGACGGGGATCTCGGGGCGCACCGGCCGGGTGAGGATCTTCAGTGGTTTGCCGAGCCGGCCGCCCTTCTCCGGGGGCAGCGGCATATCGGTGATGCCGTGGTGGTCGATGGTCTCGCGGCGCCAGATGCGGCGGCACAGGTCGATGGTCTCGCGGGTGCGGCCGAGCGGTCTGTCGTACGGCTTGCCGTGCCAGCCCTCGACGACCTGCGGGCCGGAGGCGCCCAGGCCGAGCAGCGCCCGGCCGCCGGAGATCGCGTCCAGTCCGGCGGCGGTCTGGGCGATCAGGGCGGGGGTGCGGGAGTAGACGTTCAGGATCGCGGAGCCGATCCTGGCGCGCTCGGTGCGGGCGGCCAGGAAGCCCATGATCGTCGGCGAGTCGAAGCCATAGGCCTCGGCGACCCAGATGGCGTCCAGGCCCGCCGGTTCCAGGGCGGCGACCTCTTCGGCGGCCCGGCGCGGGTCGTCGGCGTACTGGAGCGTGGTGGCGAGTTCCATCAGCTGTCCGCCTCCTGCGGCTCGGTGCGGGCCGGACCGGCGGCCAGGCCCGGGATCTGCCAGTCGCGGGCGATCTCCTCGGCGTCCGCGCCGGGCTGCGCGGGCGGTCTGTGCACCGCGCCGGGGGTGCGGGAGAAGCGTGGGGCAGGCGCGGGCTGGGTGATCCCGCCGTGGTCGACGAAGGTGCCGCGGGCGGCGAGATGCGGATGCTCCGGGGCCTCACGCAGGGACAGCACGGGCGCCACACAGGCGTCCGATGTCTCGAAGACCGCGGTCCACTCCTGACGGGTACGGGTCTTGAAGCGGGCGGCGATGGCCGTGCGCAGCTCGCCCCAGGCGGCGAGGTCGTCGCGGCCGGGCGCCTCGTCCTCGATGCCGAGCAGGCGGATGAATTCGGCGTAGAAGCGCTTTTCCAGCGCGCCGACTGCCATATAGCCGCCGTCCGCGGTCTCGTACGCCCCGTAGAACGGTGTCCCGCCGTCGAGGAGATTCGCGCCGCGCCGGTCCTGCCAGCCGCCGGCCGCCAGCATGCCGTGGATCATGGCTGTCAGATGGGCCGTGCCGTCCACGATCGCGGCGTCCACGACCTGGCCCTGTCCGCCTTCGGTGCGGGCGTGCTGGAGGGCGGCGAGGACCCCGATGACCAGATAGAGGGAGCCGCCGGCGTAGTCGCCCAGCAGGTTGGCGGGGAGGGCGGGCGGGCCGTCGGGCGGGCCGATCATGCCGAGGGCGCCGGTGATGGCGATATAGCCGATGTCGTGGCCTGCGGTGTCGGCGAGCGGTCCGTGCTGCCCCCAGCCGGTCATTCGCCCGTAGACCAGCCGGGAGTTGCGGGCCAGGCACTGCTCGGGCCCGACGCCGAGGCGTTCGGCCACTCCGGGGCGGTATCCCTCGACCAGCACATCGGCCCGCTCGACCAGGTCGAGCACCTGTGCCACGCCGGCGGGAACCTTGAGGTCCACCAGTACCGAGCGTTTGTTGCGGTTGGTGATGTCGTACGCCGGGTCGATGCGCAGCCCGGCGCCTCCGGGCCGGTCGACACGGACCACATCGGCGCCGAGGTCGGCCAGCAGCATGGCCGCGAACGGGCCGGGGCCGATCCCCGCGAGCTCGACCACCCGCACCCCGCTCAGCGGGCCGTTACCTGACTCAGCCATCGCGCCCCCTCCTCCTCCGCCGCACTCGCCGGCCACTGTGACACTTCTGATGTAACACTCGCGATGTTAAGAACGTGTTCCACTTTCCACAAGCCCCCGAATGCTTCCGCGCGCCACCGGTCCCCGTATGCCGACCACCGGAAAAGGCCCGCGCCGACGATGCTCAACTGCCATCGCCGTCACGGGCCTTTGTGCGCCTGCTGCCGCGGCGCCGCTATCCCCCGTCGAGCTCGGCGATGAGCTTCTTCGGGGCTATGACGCGGTACGACTCCTCGGTCCAGTCGCAGAGCAGCTCGGCGACCGGCGCGGCCTGCTCGGCCAGCGGAATCTGCACCCACCCGGACTTGCCCAGGCCATAGCCCGCGGGCTTGGCGCCCGGTGCGGTGAGCGCATGGGCATGCGCCTCCAGGTCCTTGAGCTTGACCGTGATCCCCGGCGGATGACTGCCGTCACCGACGCCGAGGAAGACAAAGACCTTCTTGTTGACCTTGATGACGCTCTCGCCCCACGGAAACTCCTCCACCGCACCGGGCAGCCCCAGCGCGAACCTGCGCACCCGCTCCCGCACCGCCGCCGGACCCGCCTTCGCCATGAGCTCCTCCACGTCCGTCCCCCTCCCGCACCGCACGCGGCGCCGTGACCCGGCGTGTCCCGCGCACGCCGTCCCATCGCAATCCACGCTAACCGCGACCACTGACAACGGCCCGCGGAGCGCCGGACGCAGGGCCGACGGAGGGACACGGCACCCATGTCGCACCCGCAACTCGCCGCCGCGCCGTTCGACTTCCGCAGCGCCCAGGGCCGCGCCGGTTCACCGAGCCGACGACGCCCCTGCTGCGGTCCTCGCCCATCGACCGGGAGCGTGCGCCCCCGACAGAAATACGTGTCGGGCTGCGGATCCATACGCCGACTGCCGCCGGTGTGCGGTGGCGGCCGGGCCCTGTCGGCGGTCGGCGCCGCGGCGGTGCGGGCACGGCGGTGGTGCGAGCGCGGCACCGTCCTTCGCGCAAGCGGAGCTGCCCCTGGCCTGCCGCTCCCAACACGGCCCGCCGAAGCGGATGTCGGAGATGTCACCAGCAGCGGCTTCCGGGTGACCGCAGCACGGTTCACAAGGCCGCAGCACCAAGGAGCTCACTGTTCCGAGGGAGAGGCTTCGGAAGCACGGGGGGTCTGAGTGCGGTAGGAGTGGCCCAGTTCCGGACCGAGTCCAAAGTAGTGACGGAAGTTGTAGATGAGCGGGCTCCAGGCGGTGGGATCGACGTGGTCGGTCCCGGGAACGACGATGCGGGGGTCAGCGTGGACCTTCTGCACGACGGCCTCGACGATGACGAACGTCCCGGAGGCGTCCGGCCGCACCTGCTCGGCGCGGGCCTCGAACTGAAGGGGGCATTCTGCGACGCGAGGGGGCCGGACCGTGTGGGAAGGTGCGCTACACAGGTCGGCCGCGGTGAACTTGTCCGGCTCGTAGCGGCAGCCCTGTGCCTTCGCCTTCGTCGCGGGTACCGGATTCCGGCCGGTCAGCGGTGCCAGACGCTCCACCGCAGGCCACAGGGCGGGGGCAGGCAGATTGATCACGACGTCGGGCCGGCTGCCCAGATTCTGCGCCGTCTGCCCCTCCATACCCAGCCCCATCACGACTGTCTGCCCGAGCGCCCATGCAGAGGAGAGGGGAGCAAGGTTGAACGAGCCGTCCTGATTCTCTGTCGAGAGGAGTACCACCGGGGTGCCGAAGTACAAGATGCTCGGCTCGATCGCTGTACGGGAGGCGGCTGCCCCTGTGGGCAGGACGCTGAGAGCTGCATTGTTCATGGCCCGGACCCTAAGATCCGGACACTTCGGTCAGCGCCGAAGTGTGGCGGGCGATAATTGAGTACATGAACACTCGGCGCACGCACGCGGCAGGTCCTGACCTGGCCTCCGTTGCCCGGCTCCTGGCCGATGGCACCCGCGCGGGCTTCTGTCTGGCCCTGCTCGACGGCCGGGCATGGACAGCGACCGAATTGGCCCGCCATATGGGAGTGGCTGCCTCGACCGCCACCGAGCACTTGAACTCGCTCGTGCGAGGAGGCCTGCTCGTCGAGGAACGGCAGGGGCGGCACCGCTACGTACGACTGGCCGATCCGCACGTCGCCGAGCTGATCGAGAACCTCGCCGCGATGGCGCCCGCCCGTCCCACACCGCCCCGCTCCCTGTCGGCGGCCGGCCGCCGACAGGCCCTCGCCCTCGCCCGTACGTGCTACGACCACCTCGCCGGAACCATTGGAGTCGCGATCACCGACGCCATGACCGAGCGAGGACTGCTGAGCGGGGAGAACGGGCTCAGGCTCACCGGCGAAGGGGATGCCTGGCTCGCAGAACTCGGCCTCTCCGTCCCCGCAGACTCACGCCGACCGGCGGTGCGGTCGTGCCTGGACTGGACCGAACGCCGCCCGCACCTGGCAGGCACCGTCGGTGCTGTTCTCTGCCGCCACGCGTTCGCATCAGGATGGATCACTCGCATCGGCACCACGCGCGCCGTGGCCGTCACAGCCGTCGGTCGGCGCGCGCTCCGCAAGCATCTCGGCCTGCCTGGTGATCTCCTTCAGCAGAAACGAGATGAGTAGAGCTGGGCGGTTCATAGGTGACCGCCTGTGAATCACCGCTCCGGCCGTCGGCCATGCCGTATGTTGCGCGTTCTCGTGCCCCAGTTCGCCAAGGCCTGAACGCGCCCACCCCCGCTATACGCAAACCTGACTCCCCCTGGACCGACAACTGGCGCGGCCGGTGAACGCCGACGCCGAGCCGGCCTGCCGGCCACGTCCGCATCGGGGCCCGCCCGCGCATCGTCCGCCCGGCACATGCTGGACACCCGGCTCGACTCCCTCACCGATGCGGCGCCACCCGGATCTTCTCGGAGAACCATCGGGGGCTGCGTCACCGACGACGGCATGCTCTCCCGCACGGTGCTCAGGACCCGGACCAAGGACCACGGAGATATCGCCGCCGCGCCTTCGGCAGCCGCTCCGCTACGCGGAACCTGGGGACGCCTCCCCGTCAAGAACCCCCGGCACCAGATGGTCGCCGGGCGCCCCACGGTCCAGGAGCCGGGCCAGCCTGCGCGGCACGTCCCCGCCCACCAGGACGATGACCAGGAGCGTCAGCCCGAAAGTGAGCACCGCCAGCGCCCGCCCCAGGGACATCCCCTCCGCGAGGCGGGCCCCCAGGACCGGCGCCACGGCCCCGCCCAGGGCCCCGACGTTGTAGACGAAGCCGAGCGAGGCGGCGCGGTTCGCGGTCGGGAAGTGGCCGGCGATGTACTTCGGCAGGATGCCGGAGATCCCCTGACTCAGCGCCAGCAGCACGAAGAGCAGCGCCCCGAGCCCCACCAGGCTGTCCTGGACCGCGAAGACCGGGAAGACGAAGGCGAGCGAGGCCAGCAGGGTGTACGCATACGCCCGCCGGGTGCCCAGCCGGTCCCCCACGAACCCCGCCAGCCAGCACCCCGCCATGGTGCCGAAGCCCGCATAGAACATCACGTCGGTGACCTGCGCAGGAGCGTATCCCAGGCCGGTCTTCAGGTAGGTGGGCAACAGGGCCTGGATGGGCCAGCTGTACAGGAAGGCGCAGAACACGGTCACCATCAGGGACACGTACAGCAGCCAGCCCTTACGGCCACCGAGCTGCACGGCGAACGCCACCAGGCACAGGGCCGCGATGACGGACAGCCAGGGGACGGAGCCGTCTCCCACCGGCGTGAAGACGCAGAACAGCGCGCCTGTGGCGGCCACCGCCAGGGCGGCGTTGCAGGAGGAGCGCAGGCGGCCGGTGAACAGCGGCCGGAACGGGTTGGGGCGTTCTGGCCGGGCGCCGGTGGCGGTGGCGGTGGCGGTGGCGGTGGAGCCGATCTCGTCCTGCCAGTCGGCGGCCTCCGGAAGCGATCTGCGCACCCACACGGCCACCAGGACCGGCAGCACTCCGATCCAGAACATCCAGCGCCAGCCCCAATGAGGGACCACCCACTTGTAGAGCTCGGCGGCGAGGACGCTGCCGCCCGCGTATCCGGAGATCAGGAATCCGGAAGCGCGATTGCGCAGCCTGGCGGGCCAGCTCTCCAACACATACGTCACGCTGGCGCTGTACTCCCCCGCCATCCCCAGGCCGATCACCAGCCGCGCGACGAACAGACTGGTGTAGCCCCAGGCGAATCCGCAGGCGAAAGTACCGAGCGAATAGAGCAGGATGCTGGTGATCATGGCGGTCTTGCGGCCGTAGCGGTCGCCCATCGCGCCCAGCATCGCCCCGCCCAGCCACCGGGTGATGAAGGCCCCGGAGATGAGCGAGGCGGCCGAGGCGGTGCTCAGATGGAATTCGCCCGCGATCTCGGTCAGGACGAGGGTGATCAGGACGAAGTCGAAGCCGTCGAGGAGATAGCCGATCCAGGCGCCGAACATCGCCTTCCACTGGCGCAGGGTCACCTCCCGGTAGCAGGGCACCGTTCCGGCGGGACGGTGGGGATGATCGGGACTGTGGGGATGGTCAGGGTGGACGGGGCGACCGGGACGGTCCTGGGGACTCGTCACAGCAGTCCTGCCTCCTCCAGCAGTCGGCGGACGGTCCGGTTGGCGGTGTCGTCCAGCGGCAGCTGCGGGGCCGCGGTGGCCGGGCTGTCGATGACGCCGAGCAGATGCAGCGCGGCCTTGAAGGCACCGAGGGCGGACGAACTACGTCCCATCTCCGCTTCGTCCCCGACGTCGGTGAGGGAGAACAGGGCGGCCAGCCGGTCCTGTTCGGCGGCCGCCGCACCCCACCGCCCGGCCCTGGCGTGCGCGTAGAGCCGTACATAGCCGGCCGGGTCGACGTTCCCCAGCCCCGGTACGACTCCATGGGCGCCGGCCAGCAACGCGCCGTCCACGGAGAGTTCCGATCCGGTCAGAACGGAGAAGTCCCGGGTCACAGCACGCAGCCGGACGATCAGACGGCGCAGCGCACCGTCATCGCCGCTGCTGTCCTTGATCCCGGAGAGCACCCCGTCGGAGGCGAGCGCGAGCACCGTGCCGGCGGGCAGCTTGGTGTGGACGGCCGTGGGGATGTCGTACGCGAAGAGCGGCAGGTCGACGGATGTGCGCAGCCGGGTGAAATGGTCGGCGATCTCGGCCGGATGGGTGCGGGTGTAGAAGGGCGCGGTGGCCACGATGCCGTCGGCCCCCATGCCTTGGGCCGCACGGGCGTGGTCCAGGACGCGGGCGGTGGCCATGTCGATGGCACCGGCAAGGACGGGCAGCCGGCCTCGGGCGGCCCCGACGACCGTCTCGATGACGGTGCGCCGTTGGACGTCCGACAGGTAGGCGGCCTCTCCGGTGGACCCGAGCACGAAGAGGCCGTCCACTCCGGCGTCGACCAGGCGCTCGGTGAGTGCGGCCAGCGACCGGGCGTCGACCCGGCCGGTGGCGGTGAGCGGGGTGCACAACGGTGGTACGACCCCGCAGAGCGGTGCGGGGAAGGGCTGGGAAAGGGGCATCGCGGCCGGCTTTCTGCCGTACGGTCCGGTCCGGGTGCCAGGTGCCAGGGGACGGTGACGGGCAGATACCCCGCCGGCTATCCGGCGATCCGGACATGGGACGTCCTATGTCATGCTGAATCTGACCCCGCTCCGACGCCGTGTCAAGACTGCACTCCCCTTGGGGGAGCCGCTCCGCGTCGCCGCCAACGGCATGGCCGAAGGCCGACGTTGACGTCGCGTCGACGACGTGCTTAGGGTCCGGACTTCAGGTCGAGAGGATGCGCGATGCGACGGCAGGACACCTCCGGACGAGACCATGACCTCGTTCTCTACGGCGCCACCGGGTTCGCCGGAGCGCTCACCGCCGAATATCTGGCGCGACACGCCCCCAAGGACTGCCGCTGGGCACTGGCCGGCCGCAACACCGCCAAACTGGAGCGGCTGCGCGACCGCCTGGCCGCCATCGACCCGGCCTGTGCCGACCTCCCGCTGCTACGGGCCGACAGCGGCGACCCGGACTCGCTGCGCGCGCTCGCCGCCGGCACCCGCGTACTGGCCACGACCGTCGGCCCGTATCTGCTGCACGGCGAGCCGCTGGTCGCCGCCTGCGCCGCGGCCGGCACGGACTACGTCGACCTGACCGGCGAGCCCGAATTCATCGACCGGATGTATCTGCGCCACCATGCGACGGCCCGCACGTCCGGAGCCCGCCTGGTGCACGCCTGCGGCTTCGACTGCGTCCCGCACGACCTGGGGGTGCTCTACACCGTCGGACTGCTCCCCGAAGGCGTACCACTGCGCATCGACGGCTTCGTCCGCGGCAACGCCATGTTCTCCGGCGGCACGCTGTCCTCCGCGCTCACGGCCGTCTCGCGCCCGCTGCCCATGGCGCAGGCCGCCCGCGAGCGCCGCAAGGCGGAGCCGCGCCCCGCTGGCCGGACGGTCCGGGCGCCCTTCGGCCCGCCCCTCCGGAGCGGCGAGACGCGCACCTGGGGCGTGCCGTTGCCGACCGTGGACCCACAGGTCATCGCCCGCTCGGCCGCCGCTCTCGACCGCTACGGGCCCGATTTCCGCTACCGCCACTACGCCGGGGTACGGCGTCTGCCGATCGCCGTGGGCGGGGCGCTGGGGGTGGGCGCGCTGGCCGCGCTCGCCCAGGTGCCGCCCGCGCGGCGCTGGTTGGCGGGACGGATGGAACCGGGCGAGGGGCCGAGCCCGGAGCGGCGTGCGAAAAGCTGGTTCGCGGTGCGCTTCGTGGCGTCCGGCGGCGGCAAGCGGCTGGTCACCGAGGTCTCGGGCGGCGATCCGGGCTATGACGAGACGGCGAAGATGCTCGCCGAGTCGGCGCTCAGCCTGGCCTTCGACGACCTCCCGGAGACGGCCGGCCAGGTGACGTCGGCGGTCGCCATGGGGGACGCGCTGACGGACCGCCTCCAGAAGGCGGGCATCACCTTCCGGGTGGTCCGCAGCTAGAGGGTGTCGCCCTCCTAAGGCCGCGGTCTCAGGCGCTCGCCAGCGCCCTCCGGCAGAGGGAGTCGGCGGCCCGCGTCGTCTCCGGCAGGCGATATTCGGCCGCCAGATGCAAGGTGTGCGCACACGCCCGGTCGAGGTCGACGCGGTGGCCCACAGAGACGAAGACCGGCTTGACGCCCTTCTGGGTCCGTACCGCACGTCCCACCTCTTCGCCTCCTTCCGTGGCCGCCCCGCCCCGGTCCAGCAGCGGCGAGGTCGCGCCGCGCTCGGGGCCGGGCGGCTCGTACCGGAAGGTGAACGGGTTCTTGGCAACCCCGATGGTCGGCAGCCCGGTCAGCACCCCTAGGTGGCTGGCCAGCCCGAAACGCCGCGGGTGCGCCAGCCCGTACCCGTCGCAGACCACAAGATCCGGGGTACGGGAGAGGCGGGCGAGGGCCTCGAGCACGGTGGGAATCTCCCGGAAGGCGAGCAGCCCGGGAATGTACGGGAAGGAGACCTGCCCGACGGCGGTGGCCTCGTCGACGACCGCGCGCGTACGGGCATCGAGCGCAACGGCCGCCGCGGCGACCACATTCCGCTCGTCGTCGTAGGCGACATCCACCCCGACCACCGTGCCCGCGAACCCCGGTTGCGGACCGGGCTCGTCGAGCCGCACAAAGGGTCGCAACCGGTCCTGGACGGCGCGCGCCTGGGCTTCGTCCGTCGGCCAGTGCCGCAGTTCGTCGTCACACGAGATGGTGCCGGGAGTGTCCATGGTGATCGCTACGCTACCGAACCCGTGATCGAGGATTCCGGCCACCACCCATTCCGCCGCCCGGAACTGCCGACGAGGTGACAGGGCGGGCTGTCCAGGCGTGTTGTCTATATTGCCTACATGTTCGTACTGGAACTCACCTACACCGCACCCATCGAGCGAGTCGACGCCGCCCTTCAGGACCATGTGGCCTGGCTGAAGAAGGAATACGAAGCCGGGCACTTCATCGCCGCCGGCCGCAAGGTGCCGCGCGACGGGGGCGTGATCATCGCGACCGGCATGGACCGGGCGGCCGTCGAGCAGCTGGTAGCCGGGGACCCGTTCTCCGTCGCCGGGGTGTGCACCTACCGCATCACGGAATTCGTGGCGACGACGACCGCGCCGGCTCTGGAGGAGTACCGGGAGCAACTGCCGTCCTGAGACGTCGCCCCGGCGCCCCGGTCTGTTGGTGAAGGCCACCTTCCGGGGCGGCCGGGAATTCTCGCGGGCTCGGGAGGGAGCTCGCCCGGGTACGGGGCCGTGACCAGCGGCTGCGCCATTCGGGCGAGCGCCGTGGCCTCGTGCCGCGCGGACTCCGGGCCACAGGGACGCCGGTCGGGCCGACCGGACGCTAGAGCGCGGCCTCCGGTGCCGCCGTCGGGGCGGGGGCGGGGTCCGGGGTGGGCCAGCGTCCCCCGTTCCTCCAGTACCCCTGGATCTCCTCCAGCTGGCGGCCCTTGGTCTCGGGCGCGGTGACGGAGGCGAAGACAAGGGCGCAGAGTGCGAGGACACCGAGGCCCGCGAAGGTCCAGGCCGCCCCCGCCCAGGCCATCAGGGAGGGGAAGAACTGGGCGATCAGGAGGTTCGCCACCAGGTCGGCGGTCAGCATCACCGATGCCCCGGTGGAACGCAGCTGGGCCGGGAACGCTTCGCTCGCGTAGACCCAGATCAGCGATCCGAAGCCGAAGTTGAAGGCCGCGGTGAACAGCAGGATGGCGCCGAACCCCACCCAGGTCGTGGTGCCGTGCAGATCCCCCATACCGAAGACGACGGTCAGTACGGCGAGCATGGTGACCATCGTGCCGATGCCGGAGAGGAGCACCACCCGGCGGCCGAGCCGGTCGATGATGAGGATGGCGAGCACGGTTGCCGCCAGTGAGGCGAGCTGTACGAAGGACGGCAGCAGGAAGTTCTGGCCGTTGCCGGTGAAGCCCATTTCCTCGAAGATCTGCGGGCTGTAGTACGTCACGGCGTTGATGCCGGTGATCTGGCAGAAGAATCCGAGGCCGACGACGAACAGTGCGGCGCGGGCGTACGGCTTGCGCAGCAGCGAGCGCCCCGTACCGCCGCTCTCCCCGGCGAGCGCGGCGCTCACGGCCGCGACCTCCGCGCGCGCATCGACATCCGGGTCGGTCGCCGCCATGACCTCGACGGCTTGTTCCGTACGGCCCTTGAGGACGTACCAGCGCGGCGTGTCCGGCAGCCGGAACAGCGGGATCATGACCAGCGCTGCGGGGATCGCGGAGAGGCCGAGCATCCAGCGCCAGTGGCCGCCGCCGGAGAGCCCCCAGTTGACGAAGTAGGTGATGACGATGCCCGCGACCGTGGCCACTTGATAGGTGGCGACGGAGGCGCCGCGGATGCGCGCCGGGGTCGATTCGGCGATATAGAGCGGGGCCGCGACGATCGAGATGCCGATGGCGACGCCGAGCAGGAAGCGGACCACATCCAGGACGACAACATCGGGCGAGAGTGCGGAGAGCGCGACGAAGATGGCGTAGGAGCCGGCGACGATCAGCATCGCGGCCTTGCGGCCCAGGAGATCGGCGAGTTTGCCGCCGATCAGCGCACCGATGATGGACCCGCATACCAGGATGCTGTTGACCAGGCCCTTTTCCGCCTCGGTGAGGCGGAAGTCCTTGCTGAGAAACACCAGGGCACCGGAGATGCTGCCGGTGTCATAGCCGTAGATGACGCCCACGACGGCGCCGGTGAGGGCGAACAGTCTGCCGGTGCGGCGCGAGGTCCTGGGTGAGGGCGGCTGGGGCGTCTCGGAGAGCGTGGCAATGGACATCGGGGAGTCCTTTGTGCGGCGAAGCTGCCTGCTACTGCATGACTGATCTTGCGAGTATTCGACGCACTTCGCGCAGTTGTCAACAGGTGTTAGCCGACTCGTGCAGCGCCCTTTTCAACCACTCTCTTACGCCACCCGAACAGCCTCAATGGGGAAAAATCTCACGACTTCCCACCACCCCCCGCCGCTCCCCTCTGCCGCTCCCACCCTTTCGAGGGATGGATCTGCGGGCCGCACACGCGTACAGTCGATTGCAACACAGGGAAAAGTTGCAGAATTAGGCAAAGCCGCGATGCGGTTCACGGATCACGGGAGGGCGTGCCATGAGCGAGAGCTCGTACATGGAGCAAGAGCTGAACAGCCAGCCGGAGACCTGGCGGGAGGCGGCACGGATCGGGGCAACCGCAGGGGGCCCGCTGCCGAAGCCCGGACAGCGCGTGGCCGTCATCGGCTGCGGCACCTCATGGTTCATGGCGCAGTCGTACGCCGCACTGCGCGAGGGCGCGGGCCTCGGCGTAACGGATCCCTTCGCCGCGTCGGAGGCCTTCCTGGGCACCGGCCGGGACTATGACGCGGTGGTGGCGATCACCCGCTCGGGCACCACGACCGAGGTGCTGCGGGTCCTCGACGCCGTCAAGGGACGGATCCCGACGGTGACGATCATCGGTGACCCCGAGACGCCGGCGGTCGCGATCTCCGACGAGACGGTCGCGCTGCCGTTCGCCGATGAGCAGTCCGTGGTGCAGACGCGGTTCGCGACGACGGCGCTGACGCTGCTGCGCGCGCACCTGGGCGAGGACGCCTCCCGGGCGGTGGCCGACGCACAGGAGGCGCTGGGCGCACCGGTGGAACAGGAGTGGGTGGAGGCGGAGCAGTTCTCTTTCCTCGGCACGGGCTGGACCTTCGGGCTGGCCAACGAGGCGGCCCTCAAGATGCGGGAAGCGTCGCAGAGTTGGACGGAGTCCTACCCTGCGATGGAGTACCGGCACGGCCCGATCTCGATAGCCGCACCCGGCCGGGTGACGTGGCTGTTCGGGCAGGCCCCGGAGGGGCTGGAGGCGGATGTGCTGCGGACCGGGGCCCGGTTCGTCTGTCATCCGCGCGATCCGCTGGCCGATCTGGTGCTGGTGCAGCGGGTGGCGCTGGCCCGGGCCCGAGCCCGCGGTCTGGACCCGGACAACCCGCGCAGCCTGACCCGTTCCGTGATGCTCGAGGCCCCGGCCGCGCCGTAGCCGCTGTGCCGCCTCTTCGACGTCAACCCGCCCCGTCCGCAAGGGAGTCAGAACCCCATGTCCCTCGTTTTGACCTCATCCATCGTCGACGCCGCGCGTGAGACGCGGGTCGGTGCCGCGGCCTTCAACGTCATCCATCTCGAAACCGCCGAGGCGCTGGTCACCGCCGCCGAGCGCACAAACACCCCGCTCATCCTGCAGATCAGCGAGAACTGCATCCGCTACCACGGCAGCCTGCTGCCCATCACCCGCGCCACGCTCGCCCTCGCCGAAAGCTCCGCCGCCCCTATCGCGGTCCATCTCGACCACATCACCGAGGCGGAACTGGTCCGCCAAGGGGTCGCCGCCGGGGTGGGGTCGGTCATGGTGGACGCCTCGGCGCTCCCCTATGAGGAGAACGTCACCGCCACCGCCGAGCTCACCAGCTGGTGTCACGACCATGACGTCTATGTCGAGGCGGAGCTCGGCGAGGTGGGCGGTAAGGACGGCGTCCATGCTCCCGGTGTCCGCACCGAACCGGCCGAGGCGCTGGCCTTTGTCCAGGCGACGGGGGTGGACGCGCTCGCGGTCGCCGTCGGCTCCTCGCACGCCATGCATGAGCGCACGGCCGTGCTGGACAAGAACCTGATCGCGGAGTTGCGTGCGGCGTTGCCCGTCCCCCTGGTGCTGCACGGCTCGTCCGGGGTGCCGGACGACGAGCTCCGTCGTGCCATCGCCGCCGGAATGACGAAGATCAATATCTCCACCCATCTGGTGTCCGTCTTCACCCGCTCCATACGGCAGACACTCGGCGCGGACCCGGCGCTCGTCGACTCCCGGAAGTACATCAAGCCGGCCCGGGAGGCGGTGGCCCAGGAGGCGGCAAGACTGCTGGATGTCCTGAGCACTCCGGCGCCGGTGCCGGAGCAGTACGCAGCCCAGGCACCGGCGCCGGGGTAGGGCCGGGACGGCCGGTACCGCCCCGCGACAATGCGAGGCATGGTCATGGCCCGGCATCGATATGCCTCATCCCCCATCGTCAACGGTCTCCCCCTGCTCGCCGAGCCGGGTTTCTGGGCCGCGCATCTGGCAGACCTGTACGAGCGGTTGCCGGCCGAGTCGTTCGGCGTGGACGCGGCGGACACGGGTGCGCTGCTGGACCGCTTGCAGGACGACGCGGCCTGGCCGGTGTTCCACGTCCCGCTGACCGGTCACCACAGCATCGTCGTCCACTACAACAACAGCGAGGAGCACAGCAGCACGGACTACTTCCTCACCCACCCGGACTGGCCGCACGACATGGTCCTGGCCAGTACCGACCAGGACCGTATCGGCCCCGGCCTGTGCTGGCCCGAACTGGCTGCACTCCTCGACTGCTGCCCGCCCGGCGCAGCCGGAGTCACCGACCCGCATGCGCGGCTGCTCCTGCTGTTGCCCGTACCGGGCGACTCCTCCCTCCCCTACGAAGCCATCACCGCAGTGACGGCGGCGCTCCAGGCACATGACGCCCCCGCGGCATGTGAACCCCTGGCCCGACGGCTGCTGCTCGGTCACCCCATGTGGGGTGCGGAGCCGTGGCAGTGGGACCCCGGTGAAGCCAGCTGGATCTGCGACGGCCCGCACAGCCCGCGTCAATCACCACTCGGCGACCACCTACCGGAAGCACAGCGGGTGGCCCTGACGCAATGCCTCACGTGAGCTCGCCACGAAACCCAACCCATCCCCCCTCCCACCCCACCCCCTCCCCTGGCCTCAGAGAGGACATCACGTGGCAACTTCGGAACCACCCCCTCCCCCCGTCCCCCTCCCAGCCCCCGACACCGCCGGCGCCCGGGCCGTCACGGACGCCGTGGGCATCGCCCGGGCGGCCTCACCCTGATCCATCGAGACGAAATAGGCTCGCGCCATGAAGCGCCATGAACGGATGAACGCACTGCTCGAGCTGCTCGGGGACAGGGGCCGGGTGGATGTCGAGGAGGCGGCCACCGAGCTGGAGGTCTCGGCCGCCACGATGCGGCGCGACATGGATACCCTCGCCGAGCAGCAGCTGCTGACCCGTACACGGGGCGGGGCGGTGCTCAGCTCGGTGGCGTACGACCTGCCGATCCGGTACAAGCACGCTCATCGATCCGCGGAGAAGGAGGCAGTGGCAACGGCGGCGGCGAAGCTGGTCGAGCGCGGGGACGTGGTCGGGCTGAGCGGTGGCACCACGACCACGGCGATCGCCCGGGTGCTTGCCACCCGCCCGGATTTCGCGGAGGCGGGTCCGCAGCCGCATCTGACGATCGTCACCAACTCCCTCAATATCGCCAATGAGCTGGCGGTGCGACCACAAATCAAGATCGTACTCACCGGCGGGGTGGCACACTCCCGGTCGTTCGAACTGGTCGGCCCCTTCAGCGAGTTGGTACTTCAGCAGATCTCCATCGACATCGCCTTCATCGGAGCCAACGGTATGGACCCGATGATGGGAGCCACGGTGCACGACGAGGCGGAGGCGCGGGTGAACCGCCTGATGGCCGAGCGTGCCCGGCGTGCCGTCGTCGTCGCGGACTCGTCGAAGATCGGCGAGCGCTGCTTCGCGCGGGTCGGGGATGCGGATGTGTTCGACACCTTCATCACGGACAACGGAGCAAAGGAGGCGACCCGCCGGGAGTTCATGGACCGTGGGCTGAAGGTGGTGACGGCACGTCCGTCCGGCAGTATCGAGACGGGCCCGGCTGCCGGACGCTGACGGGGGGCGTCAGCTGAACCGCTCACCCAGCGCCCTCAGTCCGACCCCATAGACCCCGTCCCCGAAGATCTCCTCGACCTGGGGCACGGCCTCTGCGGCGCCCGCGTATGTCGCCGTCCAGCGCACCTCGGTCCCCTGCTCGTGGTGGGCGGCCGTCAGTGTGGCCTGGTAGTCGGTGACGGGGAGGAACGGGTCGAGGACGGTGTAGCGGTACGAGCGTGTGGTGTCGTCCTTGGCGAGGAGGCGTTCGCGGGCCACGACCGTGCCGTCGAGGGTGAACGCCCGCACTGCGCCGGGGGTTTCGGGGTCCGCGTCGTCCTCGAGGACCGACGGCGGGACCTGTGGGTGCCACTCGGCGAGGGCGTCGAAGCGGCCGATGGTGCGCCAGACCGTGTCGGGGTCGGCGGGGAGCACGATGGTGCGGATGAGGCTGTGCATGGCGTCACCAGGTCCTGAGGGAAGTGGGGAGGAGAGGGGGCGGGGGTGGGGCGGGGGGGCCTCGCTACCAGGTGCCGTCGCCGCGCAGGACCGCGTCTGCGCCGCCGTCGAGGAAGACGACCTGGCCGGTGACGTGGCTGTTCTCCGGGGAGGTCAGCCAGGCCAGCAGCGGGGCGACCTGCTCGGGGCGGGCGTGTCCGTGCAGCGGCATCGGGACGGCGGCGTCGACGACCTTGCGCATGTCGGCATCGCCGAGCAGAGGTGCGGTCATCGGGGTGACGATCGTGCCGGGTGCGACGGCATTGAGCGGGATGCCGGCGGCGGCCCAGCCATCGGTGACGGCGGTACGGCGGAGCCAGCGGGCGATGGCGTGCTTGGAGGAGCCGTAGATCATATGGCCCTCGCCCCGGTCGATGGCGTCCTGAGCGGCGGAAACGGCCGCTTCCTCGTCGCCGGCCAGAGCCGCCTCGACGATGGCCGGGTCATGCGGGTGGAGGGAGGCGACGGAAGAAACCAGGACGGCGCGCGGTGCGGTGCCGGCGGCCAGCAGCGGGCGCAGCCCTTCGAGGGTGGCGACCACGCCGAAGTAGTTGACCTGGACGGTGAGCGGGGTGAAGTGGGCGAGGCCGGCGCAGGCGATCACGGCGTCGAGGTGTCCGCCGGTCAACTCGCGGGCGCGGTCGGCCAGTTCTGTACGGCCGGCGGGGGTGGCCAGGTCTGCGGAGATGTCGACGCCCTCGAGGTCGGCACCGAGCACGGTGTGGCCCTGTTCCCGGAGATGGGCGGTGGTGGCCTTGCCTATCCCGGAGGCGGCACCGGTAACGAGGTACGTACGGGGCATGGTCGGCTCCTTCGCTGATGCGTACGGTCGGTCGACGGTCGCGGCGGACGGCGGTCGTGTCGATCAGCGCCACACGACGTTCGGCCGAATGCGATGACACCGGCCGCCCTCGCCGCCCACGCCGCCACTGCCGTCGCAGCGGCGGCGGCGACCGCAGCGACGACCACGGCAGCCGCCACAGCGGCACGGCCGTGTACTCCGGACGCAGTCACCCTATCTTTATTGGCATGTCATGCCAATAAAGAGTTCCGTGACAGAGTTAAGGCCCGGAATGGTCCGGACGCCCGGACGGCCGGACGCCCGGACCGAAGAGCGAGGAGAGGTGGATGACGGCGGCAGCGCGAGGCAGGCCAACGCTGACCGAGCGGCGACGGCAGGAGACCCGGCTGGAAATCGCGGAGGCCGCGGCGCATCTCTTCTCCGACCAGGGATACGACGCGACGACCGTCGAGGACATCGCGTCGGCGGCCGGTATCTCGCTGCGCACGTTCTACCGCTACTGCGCGGCGAAGGAGGACGCACTCACGCCCGTACTGACCGCCGGCGTCGGCCAGCTCGTCGAGCAGCTCGCCGCCCGCCCCCTGGAAGAACCGCTGACCAGCGCGGTGCAGGCGGCCTTCGACACGTCCACATCGCCCCGGCGCCTGGCGGACGTCGAACGGGCGCGTCGGCTGATCCGTGTCATGGGCAGCGTTCCGGCGATCCGTATGCGGTGGATGGCGGCCGGGCGCGACATGCAGGACCGGCTGGTGCCCGTACTGTCGGCGCGCACCGGAGCGTCGCAGGGCAGCCTCGAGGTGCGACTGCTGGCCTCGGCGCTGATCGACGCGATCACCGTCGCCATGGAGCACTGGGCCCGCCAGGACGAGCCGGAAGACATCGCCGAGCTGACCCGCCGCGCGCTGGACTATCTGCGGATCGACGAGCTGTAGACGGGGCCGCCCGCACCGCTACCGCTCCCCCACCCCACCCCCACCGCCTGACCTGCACCGCTGACGCGGCCGCCGCCCCGGTTCCCGGAAAGCGGACCCAGTCCGGTTCCGAAACGATCGCGTTTATGACGCTGTGGGCCGCCCAGGACCGCATTTCTCCAGGACTCATGGACAATGGGGAATGTACGTGCGAAGACCGAACCGGCGCAGCAAACCCTGGCAGGCCGGGGAAAGCCGCAGCAGGCCTTCGCAGGACTCGTCCAACGGGGGAGATATATGCGGAAGATCATCGCCATGGCTCTGGCAGCAGTGGCGTGCAGCGTGACGCTGACGCTGACCACGGCGTCCGGCGCATCGGCGGCCGACCGCGTCCCGCGGTGCGTCGCGCTCATCCAGTACCTCGACAAGGGCCACTATCACTATGCACGGCTGAAGAACCTGTGCAGCAAGCGGGTGTCGTGCTTCACCATCGCCGTCCCGAAGGCGCCGGACGTGCACGGCCGCCTCAAGAAGGGTGAAACCAAGAACGTCCGTTACGCGCCGAGGTCGAAGCCGCGGGCGATGTACTTCAAGAACACGCACTGCTGACCGGATGGCCCCGCCGTCCGGTGGCGGCCGCGACCATCGCGGCGTCCGGGCCCGGCCGGTCCAGGCGAAATCGCCCAGA
>NZ_JBEZJZ010000135.1:0-21202 GCF_040651455.1 Streptomyces sp. NPDC048483 | reverse complement strand
GCCGGGGTTCCGTTGTCCGGGACCAGAAGCGCCCGGCCCGAGGACGGGTTGCGGGGCGTCCCCTCCGGCCCCACCCACGAAGCGACGGCGAACCGGCCCCGACCGCCATGTAGGTTTTCTGGCATGAGCAGGCCAGATGCCCCCGCCCGTACGCGCAAACTCCCCGCATCCCCGGTAAAGAAGCCCAGTTGGGATGCCTGGACCGCCGGGAAGTCGGCGGGGCTGGTGCTGCTGATGATTCCGGTGCTGCTGGTGGCCGGCTTTGTCGCGCAGGTTCTTGAGGCGCTGTACTACGCGGCGCTGTGCATCTATTACGTGGTGACCGGCCCGTACTGGATCACCCGGACCATCTGGCGGGCCACCCGTCCGGTGCGCACCCCGCTGGGTGTGTCCTGATCGGGCCGGCCATTGTCGCGGTGCTCCTGGTGGGCCTTGGCCTGCTGGTGACCGAGCTCGACAGCTGAATCCCCTCAGGGCCCCGCTCAGCGCACCAGCGGCGGATCGTCCGGGTCGGGGATCTGCGTCGACCAGCCACCCGGCACGCTGCGGGCCTGACGGTCGCGGAAGCGTACGGGGGCAATGCCGACCCGGCGGGTGAACAGCCGGCTGAAGTAGGCGGGGTCGTCGTAGCCGACGCGGCGGGCGACGGCGGCGACCGGGAGTTCGGTGGCGACCAGGAGTTCCTTGGCTCGGCCGAGGCGGATGCCGAGGAGGTAGTCCTTGGGGCTGCAGCCGGCGGCGCGGCGTACGGCGGTGCGGAGTTCGGCGGGGGTCATGCCGTGCCGGGCGGCGTGTTCGGCGACCGAGAGGGGACGGAAGGCGTCGCGGGCCAGGGCCTGGAGGACGGGGTCGCCGTCGCCGTCCGTATCGGCGCGGGCACGGCGCAGGGCGACGAGGAGTTCGTGGACGGCGGCGGAGGTCTCCACCTCCAGCAGGGGGTTGCCGTGCCGGGCGGCGCGGGCGATCTTGCCGACGGCGGCGCGGGCCGGGGCGGTGTCGGCGAGCGGTACGACGGGGCGCTGGGGTTCGATGTAGCCGAGTTCGGTGTAGGTGGCGGTGGCGGAACCGGTGAAGTCGACGAAGCTCTCGTCCCAGCCGGTGTCGGGGTCGGCGGCGTAGTGGTGCGGCACGCCCGGGATGATCCAGAGCAGGGCGGGCGCGGTGACGGTCCGGCGACGTCCGTCGGGGGTGGTGAACCAGCCGCGGCCTGCGCTGATGACGATGGCAACGTGGTGGTCGAGGGTGCGCGGGCCGACCGTGGGCAGTGCCCCGTGCTGGAGTCCGACGCCCAGGCACACCAGTCCCAGCCGGTGGTGGACCGGGCGCGGGGTGAAGTAGCGCATCCAGGTGTGGTACATGCCCGGACCTCCCGTCGCTCCGTACGGAATCCGTACCGCTCCGTCCAAACAACGCCGATCTTTGTCCATGGACCGCCGCGCCGCCAGAGGGTGAGGGTGATCGGTGGCCGGGACGACGTCGGGGCAGGGCGGGGTGACGTGGGGCAGTTCGAGGTGGGCGAGCGGGACTTCGTGCGGGACGGGCGGCCGGTGCGGCTGCTGTCCGGCGCGCTGCACTACTTCCGGGTGCACGAAGCGCAGTGGGGCCACCGGCTGGCGATGCTGCGGGCGATGGGCCTGAACTGCGTGGAGACCTATGTGCCGTGGAATCTGCACGAGCCGCGGCCGGGCGAGTTCCGGGATCCGGAGGCGCTGGGGCGGTTTCTGGACGCGGCGCATGCGGCGGGGCTGTGGGCGATCGTCCGCCCGGGGCCGTACATCTGCGCGGAGTGGGAGAACGGCGGGCTTCCGGAGTGGCTCACAGGGCCGCTGGGACGGCGGGTGCGGACGCGGGACGCGGCGTATCTGGCGGCCGTGGACGCCTGGTTCGGGCGGCTGCTGCCGCAGGTCGTGGCGCGGCAGTGCACGGCGGCGGGGCCCGGCGGCCCGGGCGGCGGCCCGGTGATCATGGTGCAGGCGGAGAACGAGTACGGGTCGTACGGCAGCGACGCCCGGTATCTCGCGCGGATCGTGGCGCGGCTGCGGCAGCTGGGCGTGCGGGTGCCCCTGTTCACCTCGGACGGGCCGGAGGATCACATGCTGACCGGCGGCTCGGTTGCGGGAGTGCTCGCCACGGTGAACTTCGGGTCGGGGGCCCGGGAGGCGTTCGCGGCGCTGCGCCGTCATCAGGCGGCCGGGCCGCTGATGTGTATGGAGTTCTGGTGCGGCTGGTTCGGGCACTGGGGGCGGCGGGCGGAGCCGCGTACACCAAAGGACGCCGCGGCGGCGCTGCGGGAGATCCTGGAGTGCGGGGGTTCGGTCAATGTGTACATGGCGCACGGTGGGACGAGTTTTGGCGGCTGGGCGGGGGCGAACCGGGCGGGCGAGCTGCACGACGGGGCGCTGCTGCCCACGGTGACGTCGTACGACTACGAGGCTCCGGTCGATGAACGGGGGCGCCCGACGGAGAAGTTCTGGCGGTTCCGTGAGGTGCTGGCGGAGTACGCGGACGGTCCGCTGCCGGAGCTTCCGGAGGCGCCGCGGGCGCTGTCCGCCCCGGTGCCCGCGGTGATCGGGGAGTGGGTGCCGGCCGGGGAGATGATGGACGCGCTGGGCGGTACGGAAGTCGAGGGCGGCGGCCCGGTGACGTTCGAGGAGCTGGGGGTGGACCGGGGTGTGGTCCGCTACCGGGTGGACGTGCCGGGGCCGCGCGGTCCGTATCCCCTGCGGGTGCGGGGGCTGCGGGACCGGGCGACCGTGTATGTGGACGGGGCGCGGGTGGCGGTGCTGGAGGGCGAGGACGCGCTGGTCGGGGAGGTGGCGGGGCCGGCGTCGGTGGAGCTGTGGGTGGAGTCGCTGGGGCGGGTCAACTACGGGCCGCGGCTGGGCGAGTCCAAGGGGATCACCGGGGGGCTGCTGCATGAGCGGCAGTATCTGCACGGGGTACGGGCGCGGGGGCTGCGGCTGGATGCGGTGGCGGGGGCGGACGTTGCCTTCCGGGCGGTGGGGGCGGAGGGGGCGGCGGGCCTTTACCGTGGCCGCCTCACCCTGGACGGGCCGCCCGGTGATGCCGATCTCGCGCTTCCCGGATGGGGACGCGGCTTCGCCTGGATCAACGGGTTCTGTCTGGGCCGCTACTGGGACGTGGGGCCGCAGCGCACGCTGTTCGTACCGGGCCCGGTGCTGCGCGAGGGTGACAACGAGGTGCTGCTGTGGGAGCTGGAGGGCGCCCCGCCCCTGGTGGGGGCAGGGGCGGGGGCGCCCGGTCTGTATCCCCCCGCTGCCGGTCAGAGTTCGCGCACCTCGAAGGCGTCCAGGACGAATTCCGCCGTGCCGTCGTCCCCGGTCTTGCGCAGTCCCACCCATGCGTCGCCGTCGGCGGGTGCGGTGAACTCGTAGGTGTGGGTGGCTGGTTGGATGGCGACGGGCAGCGGGGTGCGGGTCAGCCGGCGGGTTTGGGGCTCGTCGACGGCGGTGATCCAGGCGTACTGGTCCGCCTTCTCGTTCTCGTAGCGGAAGGTGATCCGGTAGCGGCGGCCGGCGGTGAAGCGGACGGTGTGCGGGACGGTGCGGTAGACCAGGCCGGTGTTCTCGCCGCGTGACTTGAGCGATTCGGTGCCGTCGATGACGTCGTCGATGGCCTTGCCGTTCCAGCCGCGCTGGGTGAACGGGGCGTGCCGCTGGGCGATATGGGTGCGGGGGTCGATGATGCCGCCCGCGTCGCCCTTGACGAAGGGGCCCCAGCCCTGGGGGACGTGCTCGAAGTCCTCGTAGGCCAGGGTGCCCTTCTTGGCGGTGGGGGTGGCGGGGACGACGCGTACGCCGTCGAACCGGACGCGCGCCGTGCCCGCCGCGGCGGTCAGGGCGAGGGTGACCGGGCCGCCGCCTTCGGGAACGGTGAAGTAGGTGAACAGGCGCTGGAAGCGGGTGCCGGACTTGCGGTCGGCGGCGACGTGGTTGGCGGCGGTGGAGGTGTCGGTCCAGTTGGCGGCGGTGACGCCGTCGGCAGTACGGATCTCCAGGGCGGCCCGGCGCCGCTCCCCCGCCGTGGCGCCGACCTCGAGCTGTACGGAGGCGGCGTAGCTGCCGGGGGCGAGCCGGGTGAGTTTCTGGGCGACGGTGGCGGCGGCGCCCGCGGCGATGACCAGCTCGTGGTCGCCGCGTTCGCTGAGCCGTACCGAGGCCGGGCCGGTGGCCTGCCAGGCGTCCAGGGTTCCGGAGTGGAAGCCGGGGTCGGTCAGGGGGGTGCCTTCGCCCCAGTGGGGGTCGGTCCGGGCGGGGGCCTTGCTCCGGTAGACGACGTACGCCACGCCGGGCTGCGCGGTGAGGGTGATCCGGCCGCCGCTGACGGGGACGCGGGTCTCCTGGGTGCGGCCCTGGTCGGTGAGCCGGTAGGCGTGCACGGTGGCGGCGGACGACCAGCCGCGGGGCAGGGTCCAACTGGTCTGCCCGCCACGGGGGTTGTAGTGGTAGAGCTTGTCGGGGTCGGTGGCCCGGCGGGGTTCCCAGGGCAGCAGATAGGCGCCGTCGTCGTAGACGGAGCGGCCGTCGGTGGTGATCTTGCGGGTGCCGCCGGCGTCGCCGACCGAGGTCCGGGTGGGGCCCTCGAAGGTGATCTCGTGGGCGTCCCAGGTCTTGATCGGATAGGCCTGGAGGTACTTGGCGGGCAGCGCGTCGGTCCAGATGAGGGTGTGGAACGCGTGCCAGTCGGTCTTGCCGACCCAGCCCTCGAAGTTGCCCATCCGGGCGTTGCCCAGCAGCGTGGGCCACTTGTCGGCGAAGACGTCCTTGTGGTGGTTGCGCAGGAAGCGGATCAGCTGGGAGTTGATACCGCGGGAGGTGTCGGGTCCGTAGTCGGTCTCGTTCGCCCAGTGCGACCACAAGGACGAGCGTTCCAGGCCGTGGCTCCATTCGGTGGCGATCTGCCAGCCCTGGTCGCGCAGATGGCGCTGGAGGCGGTCGGAGTTCCAGCCGGATTCGCGGAAGACGTCGAGGTAGAGGGTGTTCAGGGCGGGGTCGGTCTCCTTGCGCAGCTGCGCGAAGCGGCGGGCGATGTCGCCGGAGACCAGGTCGCGCCGGGGGTCGATGCGGTAGGACCGGTCGAGCCAGTCCCACTGCTCGTCGTCCTTGTTGACGAGGGTGTCGGAGAAGGCGTGGGCGACGGGGTAGGACTCGGTGGCGTTGACATGCACCGCGAAGTCGCTGTTCCAGTTCTTGCCGGCGCGGAGCAGGGCGTTGAGGTCGGCGAGGCCGCCGGCCCGCTTGTTGTAGTTGCCGCCGTAGTCGGGGTGGGCGGAGTCGTGGCCTTCGGACTGATAGCCCTTGAGGAGGGTGAACTGCCGTAGTCCGTCGGTGGCCAGGGCGATCCGCTTGATGTGGTCGAGGGTGGCAAGGAACGGGTTGGTGGCCTGGCTGGCGAAGTTGAAGGGGATGTGCGGGACGACCCGCAGATGCTGTGCGTCGGCGCCCAGCGGCATGACCATGATGTCGCGGAGCGCGATGGCGGCGTCCTGCCAGTCGGCGGTGCCGTCGCCGTTGCGGTCGCGGGTGACGATGACGGTGGCGCAGGGCAGCGGGTCGGTGGCCTCGAGCGGCTGCCCGGCGGCCCGGTGGGTCCACTGGCCGGGCGCCAGCTGCGCCTTGACGAAGCCGTCGCCCTGGACGGCCTGCCGCCACAGTCGGCCGTTTTCCCAGGTGGTGGCGCCGGCGGGGGTGTCGTAGACGGTGTTGGTCTCGATGCCGGCGGCCAGCTCGCCGGTGGCGACGACGGCGTAGGCGCATCCGGTGGGCGAGGCCTCGACGGGTGTGCCGGCGGTGACCTTCACCAGGGTGTCGCCGCTCTTGGCCTTGTCGAGGTCGATACGGGCGGCCAGCAGGGCGGCGCCGGGCTGGTCGCTGCGGACGCTCAGCAGCGCGAGGCCGGGGATCTGGAGGGTGCCGATGCGCAGCGCCGGGGTGTCGGTGATGCCGGTGACCCGCCAGGTGGTCCGCCATCCGTCGACGGCTATCTCGACGGTGATCGTGGTGCCGCCGTCGAAGGTGAGGGTGTAGGCCGCCCGGTCGGCGCGGGCGCGGTGGGTGACCCGGGGGGTGCGGGCGGTGCCGTCGATGAGGACCTGGGTGACGGGGGTTTCCTGGCCGTGCAGGACGTGGCCGGTGGCGCGGTCGGTGTAGGAGACGATGCGGGGGAAGGCGGTGTCGACCCGGACCTCCAGTGCGTCGGAGCGCAGGACGGCCTCGGCGGGGCGGGGCGCGTCGGCGGCGGCCGCGGGGGTGGCGGCGCGGAGCGGGAGAGCGGCGGCGGCCCCGGCGAGCGCGGTCGCGGCGACGACCTTTCTGCGGCTGACCCCTGGCTGTTCGTTCACGCGCGCCGTCCTCCTTCGCACCTGCACTGCCTGTCGCGGGACAGCGTGCGGTGCGCATTGGGCGGGCGCCCATGGACAAAGAGGGGACGAGTGTTGGACAAACGGCCCGCTGCACACACCGAACCGCACCACCAACGGCTCCCGCCCCGGCCAACCCCACCGCGGGGCGCCGCGGGCACCAATGAACAAAGGAGGGAAGAGTGTTGGACTGACGGGCGTCAGGGACCGGGTCGTCGGCCGCGCTCTCCAGGGGCAGTACGGCGATGACCTCCCAGCCGCCCTCCGGTGCCGGGGCCGCGGTGAGCCGGCCGCCCATCGCCTCGGCCCGTTCGCCGAGCCCGGCCAGGCAGAAGCCGCCACCGCCGGCCTGTTCGGGGAGGCGGGCGGGGGCGCCGCCGTCGTTGGCGATGCGCAGTTCGACGCCTTCGGGGGCGGCGCGCAGGGCGATGCATACGGTGGTGGCGCCGGCGGCGGCGTGCTTGCCGGCGTTGGTGAGTGCCTCGCCCTCGCGCAGCAGCTTCACCAGGCGGCGCATCGCGGCGAGCGCCTCGCCGCCGGAGGTCTCGATGCGGGCGAAGGTGGCGCCCGCCCGTTCGCCGTCGAGGGCGGTGAAAACCCGGAGGCACCGCCGTGCAGCGCGGCGTGCACGTACTCGTCCAGGTTGAAGGTGGTGACGATGACGATGCGCGGCCTGTGGTCGTACTCCGGGTGGGCGGCGGCGCGCGCGGAGAGCCGGCGGGTGACCTCCAGGCCGTCGAGCCCGGGCATCCGGATGTCCAGCAGCAGCACGTCGGGCCGCAGCCGCGCCGCGGCGGAGGGACGGACGGGGCGGCCCACCTGACGGACCGGCTGACGGACCGCCGGCACGGCGCAGGGCCCGGGGAGTGCGCCCCGGGCCCTGCGCAGGTGCGTGCGGTCAGCCGCCGAGCTTGTCGGCGCCCGCCTTGATGTCCTTGGCGAAGGTGCTCACCTCGCTGTAGACACCGGGCTTGCCGGGCCGTGCGCAGCCCTCGCCCCAGGAGACGATGCCGACCTGGAGCCATTCCCCGGCCTCGTCCTTACGGAACATCGGGCCACCGGAGTCGCCCTGGCAGGTGTCGACGCCGCCGGTGTCCAGCTTGCCGGCGCAGATCTCGTCGCCGGGCGTGAGCTGGTCGCCGTAGGCCTTCTGGCAGGCGGCGTCGTCGACGAACGGGACGGTCGCCTTGAGGAGGTAGCGCTGCTGGTCGCCGCCTTCCTTGTCGGCGCCCCAGCCGGCGATCTCGAAGTCGCCGTTGTTGAGCTTGTCGTCCTCGGCGATCTTCAGGGTGGGCAGGTCTATCGCCTTGTCGAGCTTGATCAGCGCCCAGTCCTTGCCCTTGCCGTTGTAGCCGGGGGCCTGCAGGACCTCGGTGGACTTGGCCGTGATGGCCTTCGAGTCCTCCAGGTCGACCACGCCGGCGGTGGCGGTGATGGAGGTGTTCGGGCCGCTGCCGTCGACGCAGTGCGCGGCGGTGAGCACGATGTTCTTGGTGTAGAGCGCGCCGCCGCAGCCCATCGAGAGCCGGACCATGAAGGGGAATTCGCCCTGGTCGGCCTTGGTGCCGCCGACGACCTTGGTGTGGCTGTCGCTGGGCTTCGGCGTGGGGGCGGCGGAGGCGGAGCCGAGCTGGAGGCTGAAGGCGGCGAGCGCGACGGCGCCGACGGCGGTACTTCTGGTGAGGAGCTTCCGGTAGCTGCGCAACGGGCTTCCTTTCGTGGGGGGTTGCACGTCGCTGACGAGCCCATGCCAACACCGGAGCCGGACGTGGCCGCCCAAGGAAGTACGTGGGAGCAGGCAGCACGCCACAAGGCGTCCGGACCCAGTGGGGATGAGTCCGTAAAGCGCCCTGTGATTATGTGGAGAGACCGATCAGAGGACAAGAGTGTGCATCCGGCCAACTTCGGCCAACTCCCGTACCACTCGTGCCTCGTACGGCCCATACCGGACGAACCCTGACGCCCGTAAGGTGGCCGGGTGGCAACGGGCGGCAGTGAGATCGAGCACGGGTTCCCGCATCTCGACACGGTGCGGTCGGCCGTGACGGCGCTGTTCAGGCGCCTTTCGTACGACACGGTCAGCACCTTCGACACCAGCGTGCTGCCGGTCGATGCCGCCTTCGACGACGCGGAGGACATCCACCTCGGGGCGCAGCGGGTGGGCCGCGCCATGGTGCGCCGGCTCCACCTCCCCGACGCCCGTGTCGTCGTCTCCTTCCGCGAGATGGAACACGCCGCGAATGTCGAACTCACCGCGGGCCCCGAGTACTTCATCGAGCTCAACGAGCGTTTCCGGACCCATCGCAAGGACATCGGCGCCGCCCTCGCCCACGAGGTGACGCATGTCGCTCTGCACCGCCTCGGCCTCGACTTCCCCGGCACCCGCGACAACGAGATCCTCACCGACACCGCCGCCACGTACCTCGGCGTCGGCTGGCTGCTGCTGGACGCCTACCGCGAGCACGGCCCGTTCTCCCAGAAGCTCGGCTATCTGACGCCGGAGGAGTTCGGCTATGTCCTCGCCAAGCGGGCGGAGTTCTTCGGCGAGGACCCCGCCCCGTGGTTCACCAGCCCCCAGGCGTACGACGCGTACACCGCAGGCGCGGCACAGGCCCGCCAGGAAGCCCGCCGCCCGCCCCTGGCCGCCGCCGGCCGGCTCGCCCGCCTCCGCTACGCCAGGGACCGCCGCCTGGCCCGGTCCGCCGGCCGCCCCGGCCCCGAGGCGCCCGACGGCTACGCCTTCGAGGGTGCGCCGCTGCGGGTGTCGTTCCCCTGCCCGTCCTGCTGTCAACGCATCCGGGTGCCGGTCCGGGGGCGGCTCCGGGCGCGGTGCGGGTTGTGCAAGACGCTGCTGGACTGCGATACGTAAAGGAACGCTCCGACACAGAGAACGCTCCAGCACGCGGGCCGGTCTATACCCAGCCCTCCAGACCCGCCATGAACCCCTCGAAGTCGTCGCGGTGGATGGTGTGGCCGGCCCCCGGGACTGTACGGACCTCGAAGCCTCGGCTGCGCAGTTCCTTCGCGGCCTCCTCGGTGAAGAGGAAGCCCTCCCCCGCGATCTGCACGAGGGAGGGGACGACCGGCCGTACGGGGGTCCGGTCGATCAGGTGGTCGCCGGAGAGGGCGAGGGCGGTGCCGGTGTCCCAGGCGGCGACGGTGGCCAGTTCGAGGTCGATGTCGGCGTCGTCCCAGCGGGGGTTGAAGCTGCGGACCATCTCGCGGTCGGCGTCCTTGAACGCCAGGAAAACGGCCGGATCCACCACTTGACCGGTGCCGCCGAGGGACCAGGCCGGATCGCTGTAGACCGCGCGCTGCGGCCGCAGCCGCTCCACTGCGAGGGAGAGCGCCACGCCGCCCAGCGAGTGCCCGAGGGCCAGTTCCGCGCCGGCCGGGAGGGTGTCCACCAGGTCCTCGGCGAACAGCTCCGCGCGGTAGTCGCCGCGCGGGCT
This sequence comes from Streptomyces sp. NPDC048483, assembly GCF_040651455.1. Taxonomy (NCBI): domain Bacteria; kingdom Bacillati; phylum Actinomycetota; class Actinomycetes; order Kitasatosporales; family Streptomycetaceae; genus Streptomyces; species Streptomyces sp. NPDC048483. Next base: position 11,371 of record NZ_JBEZJZ010000135.1, on the reverse strand, counting down.
GCGGCCGTGGCCGCGCAGATCGACGCCGATGACGCGGTAGCCCCGGTCCGCGAGGGCCGGGCCGAGCCGGTGCCAGGTGCGGTGGTCCGACATCATTCCGTGCACCAGCACCGCGGTCCGGCCGCCGGCGCCCCACTCGTGCGTGTGCAGCTTCATACGGCCCGACGTTACACGTGTAAGGGAATTCCTTGTCCGTCCCAGGCCCGCCGCGCGGTGCAGGAACCCCTGTGCGAGGATGCCCGGCAGCATGACTGACGCAGCCGGGCCCCGGGCTCTCCCCACTCCACCGACCAGTGCGGCCGTTGCCCGCCGGGCCGGGGTGTCGCGTGCCACGGTCTCCTACGTCCTGAACGGACAGGCCGCCGGGCGCGTCGGCGCCCGCACCCAGGCCAGGGTCCGGGCCGCCGCCGAGGAGCTGGGATACGTCCCGCACGCGGCCGCCCGCAGCCTCCGCGCCGGCCGGGGCAGCATCGTCCTGCTGGCCGCCCCGGCCGACGCGGTCCCCGCCTTCGGTCCGCTCTTCACCACCTTCCTGTCCGGCTTTCAGAACGCGCTGCACGACCTCGGCTACACCGGCGTCCTGCACGGCGCACCCGCCGCCTCCCCCATGGCGGCCGCCCGCGCCTGGGCCGAACTCCGCCCCGCCGCCGTACTGACCCTGCACGGCCCGCCCCTGGACGCCGCCGCCGTCGCCCTCCTCCACCGCGCCGGCACCGCCGCCGTCCTCACCCACGGCCCGCCCGTCACGCCCGGTGCCCACACCCTCCTCCTGGACCAGCGTGAGGCGGGCCGGAAGGCCGGCGCCCATCTGCTCGCCCGCGGCCGCCGCCGCATCGGCGTGGTCCGCCCCGCCGAGCCCGGCCTCTCCCCCTTCGCCGAGCCCCGGCTGGCGGGCGTACGCGCCGCCGCCGAGGCCTGCCCCGACGCCGCGGTACGCCCCCTCGACCTGGCCCTCACCGAACAGTCCGCGGACCAACTCGCCGCCATCTGGCCCGACTTGGGACTGGACGCGGTGTTCGCGTACAACGACGAGTACGCGATGCTCCTGATGCGCGCCCTCCAGGACGCGGGGCACACCGTCGGGGCCGACGGTCCGGGGGCCGTCGCGGTGGTCGGCGCCGACGATCTGCTGCTGGGGCGGCTGCTGCGGCCGCCCCTGACCACCGTCCGGGCGGAGATCATCCCGCCGGCGCGGATCGCCGAGCTGGTCGACGGTCTGATCCGCGAACCGGGGGCGGCGCCTGCCACGCACCGGCTGGGGAGCTTTCATGTCGAGGTGCGCGCGTCGGGGTGAGGGGCACGGTGACGGCGGGCCCCCACCGCCCGGCGCTCTCGTTCACAGCCAGTCCCCCTCCGGCGCGGCCGCGCCCAGAACCGCCCGCGCATCGCCGCGGATCGGTCCCCCGTGCGGGACGCACACCGTGTCCACGTCCTCGAGGGCGGCGAGCCGGCGGAAGGACGCGAGGGCCGTCTCCCGGTCGACGTTGAACGGGCCCAGCACCGCCTGCCGGCCGTCCGGGGCGGCGCCGATGATGTCGCCGGGGAAGAGGAGGCGGCTCTCGGGGAGGTGGAGGGCGATGCCGCCGGGCGTGTGGCCGGGGACGTGGAGGACATGGACCGGTCCGGGCCAGTCGGGGAGGGTGTCGCCGTCGTGGAGTTCGGTGTCCACGCGGACCGGGGGCGCGGGCGGGATCCGGGCGGCGGCGAACTCCGCCATGTTGCCTTCGTACAGGGGGCGTTCGGCCGGCGTGAGGACGGGCGGGGGCTCGGGGGCGGTGCCGCGGATGTACGGGGCGTCCAGGGCGCCGGCCAGGACCCGGGCGCCGGTGGCGGCCACCAGGTCGGCCGCCGAGCCGGCGTGGTCCAGGTGGCAGTGGGTGAGGACGATCTGCCGCAGATCGCGCGGGCGGCCGCCGAGCCGGGCGAGGGCGTCGAGGACGGCGGGGGCGGATCCGGGCATGCCGGTGTCGACCAGGGCGTAGCCGTCGTCGGGGAGGGCGACGACGTACACATGCCCTACGGGGAACGGGAGTTGCCAGATGTGCGGGGCGATCTCGTGAAGTGGGTCCATGGTGGGGACGCTAGCGACCGGACCGCCGCGCTCCGCCCTGTTTGCGCTGCGGGCGGATTGAGCGACTGGGGGCACCTCCCACGCCCTTTAGGCGTGGGGGAGAACGTAGGGGCGGCGGGAACCCGGCCCTGGCCTGCCACGTCACATACGTGACCCGAGGAGGCATGTGATGCGAGGAACGCTCACCCCACACCGTACGCTCGCCGCCGTGCTCGCGATGGCGGCGGCCGGAACCGTCGCGCTGACCGGCTGCGGCAAGGACACCCAGCGGGTGGCGGCCGAGCCGCCGAAGAAGAAGGACGTATTCGAGCTGCGGGCGGACGGCATCGTCCGGGCGTGGCCGAAGCATCTCTCGCCGATGAAGGGGCCCAAGGAGGCGGTGCTGCCGCTGGTCTCCGCACAACGGCCCAGGAGCACCGGGGCACGGGAGATCACGGTGACCGTCGGGCACAGCGCCTGCGACGCGGACTTCGGCACGCGGAAGTACGAGTCGAAGGACCTCGTGGTGGTCTCCGGCTGGGGCAGGAAGAAGAGCGCCAAGGGGATGTGCACCGAGCAGCTGGCCACCGACAAGGTGACGGTGAAGCTGGCGGACGCGCTGGGCAGTCGCAAGGTGGTGGACGCGGCCACCGGCAAGGAGTTGGCGGCCGGGTGAGCCGGCCGGCGCCGCGGCACCGGGATCCTCCCTGGAGTGCGCTGCACGGCCTAGGCTCGGCCGTATGAGCCCTTCCGTCGCCTCCACGTCCCGTGTCGAGCTGCCCGGACTGCTGGAGTTCGTCCGCCCCCGTCACCGTGCGATCCTGCTCACCCGCCGCTCCGACGGCACCCCGCAGGGTTCCCCGCTGACCTGCGGGGTGGACGACTCCGGGCGGCTGGTGATGTCCACGTACCCGGAGCGGGCCAAGGTCCGTAATGCGCGGCGGGTGTCGTCGGTCAGTGTCATTGTGCTGAGCGACGAGTGGAACGGGCCGTGGGTGCAGATCGACGGTGAGGCCGAGGTGATCGATGCGCCGGAATCGGTCGAGCCGCTGGTGGAGTACTACCGCAATATTGCCGGTGAGCATCCGGACTGGGACGAGTACCGGGCGGCGATGCGCCAGCAGGGCAAGTCGCTGATCCGGGTCACGCCGTTGCGGTGGGGGCCGATTGCCAAGGGCGGCTTCCCGGCCCGGCTGGTCGAGGGGGACGCGTAGCCGGGGACGCCCGGACCGCCCGACGGCGGGTCACTGCCGGTCGTCCCAGCGCTTCCTGAGATCGGTGTAGTCGTGGCCGGGAAAGATCTCGGGGAATGTGTCGAGCATGCGGTGAGCGTTCTCGCGGAAATGCTCGACGGGGCCGTTCGTGAAGGAAACGTCGGCGAACAGATACTGCCACCCTCTGGCTCCCTTGGTGGTCAGCACGGTCTCGAGGTACTGGCGGTAGGTGAGGTCGAGCCGGACGAAGCCGTACGGATAGGGGTCGCCGCCCGTCATGACCAGGTCGTGGTGCCAGATTTCCAGGGGCGACGAGCCGGGCGCCATCAAGGTACGTCACCGACCCGGTGCCCGACCGGTAGGAGTGGTCGATATACCGGAGCCCGCGGACGAAATCTTGCTGGATGCGGTTCGGCAGGCCGGAGGTGTCCTGGGGTTCCTGGACCAGCACTTCGTACGGCTGCGGAAGACGGTACTCACCGAAGAACTCCGGCAGCGGCCGCCTGGTCTCCCAGTAGACCGCCGTCTCGTCGAATCGCAGGCTTTCGGCGACGATGTCGCCGTCCAGCGTCACCTCTTCCCACGCGTCGTCGAAATCGCCCAGCGGGAGCAGGTCCGCGAACGACTCACTGATCTCGCCGCGGCACTCGTCGACGATCTCGATCGACGCCTTGCCGGCCAGTTCGTCGAGCGAGGCGAGATGGCGCCTCTCGATACGGTTCACTTCCGGTTCCCCCTCCGCCTGCGCGGCGTCCCCTCGTTGGCCGTGGGCGACAGGCCGCGCGCCGCGGCCGCCGACGGGATGCCGGCATTCCATGAAGGCCCGTCAGGAGAGGGCAGAAGGTCAGGGACGGGGCGCGGGCAGCGTCAGGGAAGGGGACAGGGCCTCGTCGGGCAGGGCGAGGTGGTCACGGAAGGCCGTGCGGCCGGCGTCGGTGACGGTGAGGATGCGGGTGGCGGGGGCCTTGACGATCCATGCGTGGTCCACGGCGTGCCGGTAGAGGGCGGCGCCGACCGCGCCGGAGAGGTGCTGGCGGCGTACCGTCCAGTCCAGGCAGGTACGGACATGCGCCCGGTGGGCGACCGAGGGGCCGGTGTCGGGGATGCCGAGGGCGGTCAGCCAGCGGGCGCCGGGGGCGGTCAGGACCAGTCCGTAGTCCCTTGCCAGCAGGCCCCGTTCGGTCATGGCGTCGACGATCGCCACCCCCAGTGCGCCCGCGATGTGGTCGTAGCAGGTCCGGGCGTGGTGCAGGGCCCTGCGGTGGTTGGCCTCGGCGAGGGAGCGGACCGGGACCTGGCGGTAGGGGGCGAGGCCGGCGAGATTCTCCAGGGTTTCCGCGGTGTCCGGTCCGGCGAGCCGTACGTAGCGCCGCCGGCCCTGCCGGGTTTCAGCCAACAGGCCGCCGGAGACCAGGAGGTTGAGGTGTTCGGTGGTGGTGGAGGGGGCCACCGCCGCGTATTCGGCCAGCTCGCTCGCGGTCCAGGCGCCGCCGTCCAGGAGGGCCATGCAGATGGCGGCGCGGGTGCGGTCCGCGAGCAGTTGCGCCAGGGCCGCCACATCGGGGGTTTCCACGGCGCTTTCGTGGTCGTCATCCCATCGGTTGGTGTGCACAGCGTTCAGAGGGCTCATGTGCCGATGATTTTTGTGCGGCTGATTCATGTGCAGAGAGTAAGCTCTTGTCACACTTCGGTGAGCACCGAATCGTCCGGCTTCTATCCTCGGGAGCATGAACGGCGTGCGGGAGAAGAGCAGTTCCACCGCACCGGCGCTGCTGTCCACGGAGAACGAGGACGGGACGTTTGCGCTGGTCGAGCTGCGGATCCGGTGGGAGCTCGGCCCGGTGGTGTGCGTATCGCTGCCGGCGCGCGGCCGTACCGCGCGCAATCTCGCGGTACGCCCGGACGTGGTCTTCAATCTGCCGCAGGCCGGGAGCGGGACCGAGGAGGGGACGGGCTCCGGGCCGTTTGCCGGGCCGGGTGCGCCGGACGGCCCCTGGACCGAGCCGTCGGAGCTGGTGCGGCCGCCGCGGCTGCTGAACTGCCCGGTGCAGCTGGAGGCACGCCGGGTCGGTGAGCTGACGGTGTACGAGGGTGCCTGGACGCAGATGGAGGCCCAGGTTCTGCGGGTGCACGCGGATCCCCGGTGGGTGCTGCCGCTGGGCGACCACCGTATCGATCTGTCGGCCTGGCGCCCGCCGGTGCACGACTTCCGCCCCTCGGGCACCCCGCCGCCGCATGCCGTACCGGCGCCCGCGCGGGAGATGGCGCAGGAGTGGGGCCGCCGGTTCCCCGGCGGCTGAGGCCTGTGCGCAGACGGCGCGCGGCGCCTGGCCTCCGGTCGGGGGGAGGGGACAGGCGCCGCGCAGTTGTTCCGTACGACGTTGTACGGGACATTCAGGGACGGTCTCTCACACGGTCAGTGCGCGATCCGTCGGCTTGATGGGAGCCGGCAGGGCGCTGGCTCCGGTGAGGAAGCGGTCCACGCCCTTGGCGGCGGAGCGGCCCTCGGCGATGGCCCAGACGATCAGCGACTGGCCGCGGCCCGCGTCACCGGCGACGTACACGCCGGGGACGTTGGTGGCGAAGTCCGCGTCGCGGGCGACATTGCCGCGGGCGTCCAGCTCCAGGCCGAACTGCTCGACCAGGCCGTTGTCCTGGTCGGTGCCGGTGAAGCCCATGGCGAGGGTGACCAGCTGGGCCGGGATCTTCCGCTCGGTGCCGGGCTTCTGCTCCAGCTTACCGTCCTTGAACTCCACCTCGATCAGGTGCAGGTACTGGACGTTGCCGTCCTCGTCGCCCTCGAAGTGGGTGGTGGAGACGGAGTAGACCCGCTCGCCGCCCTCCTCGTGCGCGGAGGTGACCTTGTAGAGCATCGGGAAGGTCGGCCAGGGCTGGCCCTCGCTGCGCTCCTCGCCCGGCCTGGGCATGATCTCCAGCTGGGTGACGGAGGCCGCGCCCTGGCGGTGGGCGGTGCCGACGCAGTCCGCGCCGGTGTCGCCGCCGCCGATGACGACGACGTGCTTGCCCTCGGCGGTGATCGGGGCGACGGTCAGGTCGCCCTCCTGCACCTTGTTGGCGAGCGGCAGGTACTCCATCGCGAAGTGGATGCCCTTGAGATCACGGCCGGGCGCCGGCAGGTCGCGGGAGGTGGTGGCGCCGGCGGCGATGACGACGGCGTCGTAGCGCTTGCGCAGCTTCTTGGCGTCGATGTCGCGGCCGATCTCCACCTCCGTACGGAACTTGGTGCCCTCCGCGCGCATCTGCTCGATGCGGCGGTTGATGTGGCGCTTCTCCATCTTGAACTCGGGGATGCCGTAGCGCAGGAGCCCGCCGATACGGTCCGCGCGCTCGTAGACGGCGACGGTGTGGCCGGCCCGGGTCAGCTGCTGGGCGGCGGCCAGTCCGGCCGGGCCCGAGCCGATGACGGCGACGGTCTTGCCGGAGAGGCGCTCGGGCGGCTGCGGCGTGACATCGCCGTTGTCCCACGCCTTGTCGATGATGGAGACCTCGACGTTCTTGATGGTCACCGGCGGCTGGTTGATGCCCAGCACACAGGCGGCCTCACAGGGCGCGGGGCACAGGCGACCGGTGAACTCCGGGAAGTTGTTGGTCGCGTGCAGCCGCTCGCTGGCCTCGGTCCAGTCCTCGCGGTAGGCGTAGTCGTTCCACTCGGGGATGAGGTTTCCGAGCGGACAGCCGTTGTGGCAGAAGGGGATGCCGCAGTCCATGCAGCGCGACGCCTGCTTGCTGATGATCGGCAGCAGGGAGCCGGGCTGGTAGACCTCGTTCCAGTCCTTGACGCGCTCCTCGACGGGGCGGGTCTTGGCGATCTCGCGCTCGTGGGTCAGGAAGCCCTTGGGGTCAGCCATTGGTCGCCGCCTCCATCATCTTCTCGTGGGTCTCGGACTCGGAGAGTCCGGCTCGCTCGGCGGCGTCCTTGGCGGCGAGCACTGCCTGGTAGGTGGCCGGGACGACCTTGCTGAAGCGCGCGGCGGCCGTGTCCCAGTCGGCGAGGAGCTTGGCGGCGACGGTGGAGCCGGTCTCCTCCTGGTGGCGGCGCACGGCGTCGTGCAGCCACTGCTTGTCGGTGTCGTCCAGCTCGGCGACCGCGTCGGTGAGTTCGCGGTTGACGTTGGCCGGGTCGAGGTCGATGACGTAGGCGATGCCGCCGGACATGCCCGCCGCGAAGTTGCGGCCGGTCTCGCCCAGGACGACGGCACGGCCGCCGGTCATGTACTCGCAGCCGTGGTCGCCGACGCCCTCGGAGACCACCGTGGCACCGGAGTTACGGACGCAGAACCGCTCGCCGACCCGGCCGCGCAGGAACAGTTCGCCGCCGGTGGCGCCGTAGGCGAGGGTGTTGCCCGCGATGGTGGAGTACTCGGCGAGGTGGTCGGCGCCGCGGTCGGGGCGGACGATGACCCGGCCGCCCGAGAGGCCCTTGCCGACGTAGTCGTTGGCGTCGCCCTCCAGGCGCAGCGTGACGCCGCGCGGCAGGAACGCGCCGAAGGACTGGCCGGCCGAGCCGGTGAAGGTGATGTCGATGGTGTCGTCGGGCAGGCCCGCGCCACCGAACTTCTTGGTCACCTCGTGGCCGAGCATGGTGCCGACCGTGCGGTTGATGTTGCGTACGGCGACCTGGGCGCGGACGGGCTGTGCGGCCTCGGCGGTGTCGGCGGCCAGGGCGTCGGCGGCGAGCTTGATCAGCTCGTTGTCGAGCGCCTTCTCCAGACCGTGGTCCTGGACGGTGATCTGGTGGCGGACCGCGCCGTCGGCCAGCTCGGGGACGTGCAGCAGCGGGGCCAGGTCCAGGCCCTGCGCCTTCCAGTGGTCCACGGCCTGGGCGGTGTCCAGCAGCTCGGCGTGGCCGACGGCCTCTTCGAGGGTGCGGAAGCCCAGCTCGGCGAGGAGTTCGCGGACCTCTTCGGCGATGAACTGGAAGAAGTTGACGACGTACTCGGCCTTGCCGCTGAACCGCTCGCGCAGCGTCGGGTTCTGGGTGGCGATGCCGACCGGGCAGGTGTCCAGGTGGCAGACGCGCATCATGACGCAGCCGGAGACGACCAGCGGTGCGGTGGCGAAGCCGTACTCCTCGGCGCCCAGCAGGGCGGCGATGACGACGTCGCGGCCGGTCTTGAGCTGGCCGTCGGTCTGGACGACGATGCGGTCGCGCAGACCGTTGAGCAGCAGCGTCTGCTGGGTCTCGGCGAGGCCGAGCTCCCAGGGGCCGCCCGCGTGCTTGAGCGAGGTGAGCGGGGAGGCGCCGGTGCCGCCGTCGTGGCCGGAGATGAGGACCACGTCGGCGTGTGCCTTGGAGACACCCGCGGCGACGGTGCCGACGCCGACCTCGGAGACCAGCTTCACGTGGATACGTGCGGCCGGGTTGGCGTTCTTGAGGTCGTGGATCAGCTGGGCCAGATCCTCGATGGAGTAGATGTCGTGGTGCGGCGGCGGGGAGATCAGCCCCACGCCCGGCGTGGAGTGCCGGGTCTTGGCGACCCACGGGTAGACCTTGTGGCCGGGCAGCTGGCCGCCCTCGCCGGGCTTGGCGCCCTGGGCCATCTTGATCTGGATGTCGTCGGAGTTGACCAGGTATTCGCTGGTCACACCGAAGCGGCCGGAGGCGACCTGCTTGATGCTGGACCGGCGCGCCGGGTCGTACAGGCGCTCCGGGTCCTCGCCGCCCTCACCGGTGTTGGACTTGCCGCCCAGCTGGTTCATGGCGATGGCGAGGGTCTCGTGCGCCTCCTTGGAGATGGAGCCGTACGACATGGCGCCGGTGGAGAAGCGCTTGACGATCTCGCTCGCCGGCTCGACCTCGTCGATCGGGATCGAGGGCCGGTCGGCCTTGAAGCCGAACAGGCCGCGCAGCGTCATCAGGCGCTCGGACTGCTCGTTCACCCGGTCGGTGTACTGCTTGAAGATGTCGTAGCGGCGCGAGCGGGTGGCGTGCTGGAGCCGGAAGACGGTGTCCGGGTCGAAGAGGTGCGGCTCGCCCTCGCGGCGCCACTGGTACTCGCCGCCGATCTCCAGCGCGCGGTGCGTGGCGGCGATGCCGGAGACCGGGTACGCCTTGACGTGCCGGGCTGCGACCTCCTTGGCGATGACGTCCAGATCCGCGCCGCCGATCTTGGTGGCGGTACCCTGGAAGTACTTCGCGACGAACGCCTCGTCCAGACCGACGGCCTCGAAGACCTGCGCGCCGCGGTAGGAGGCGACGGTCGAGATGCCCATCTTGGACATGACCTTCAGGACGCCCTTGCCGAGCGCCTTGATGAGGTTCTTGATGGCGGTCTCGGGCTCGATGCCCGGCAGGAAGGTGCCGGCGCGGACGAGGTCCTCGACGGACTCCATCGCCAGGTAGGGGTTGACGGCCGCGGCACCGAAGCCGATGAGCAGCGCGACATGGTGCACCTCGCGCACATCGCCGGCCTCGACGAGCAGCCCGACCTGGGTGCGCTCCTTGGTGGCGATGAGGTGGTGGTGGACCGCGGCGGTCAGCAGCAGCGACGGGATCGGGGCGTGCTCGGCGTCGGAGTGACGGTCGGAGAGCACGATCAGCCGGGCGCCGTCGTCGATGGCGGCGTCCGCCTCGGCGCAGATCTCCTCGATCCGCGCGGCCAGCGACTCGCCGCCGCCGGAGACCCGGTAGAGGCCGGAGAGGGTCACGGCCTTCATGCCGGGCATGTCGCCGTCGGCGTTGATGTGGACGAGCTTGGCCAGCTCGTCGTTGTCGATGACCGGGAACGGCAGGGTCACGCTGCGACAGGACGACGCGGTCGGCTCCAGCAGGTTGCCCTGCGGGCCGAGCGAGGAGATCAGCGAGGTGACCAGCTCCTCGCGGATGGCGTCCAGCGGCGGGTTGGTGACCTGCGCGAAGAGCTGGGTGAAGTAGTCGAAGAGCAGCCGGGGGCGCTCGGAGAGCGCGGCGATCGGCGAGTCGGTGCCCATCGAGCCGATGGGCTCGGCGCCGGCCTTGGCCATCGGCGCGAGGATGACGCGCAGCTCTTCCTCGGTGTAGCCGAAGGTCTGCTGGCGGCGGGTGACCGAGGCGTGGGTGTGCACGATGTGCTCGCGCTCGGGCAGGTCCGCCAGGTCGATCAGGCCGGACTCCAGCCACTCCTGGTACGGGTGCTCGGCGGCGAGCTGCGCCTTGATCTCGTCGTCCTCGATGATGCGGCGCTCGGCGGTGTCGACGAGGAACATCTTGCCGGGCTGCAGGCGGCCCTTGCGGACGACCTTGGACGGGTCGATGTCCAGGACGCCGACCTCGGAGGAGAGCACGACCAGGCCGTCGTCGGTGACCCAGTAGCGGCCGGGGCGCAGACCGTTGCGGTCGAGGACCGCGCCGACCTGGGTGCCGTCGGTGAAGGTGACACAGGCCGGGCCGTCCCAGGGCTCCATCATCGTGGAGTGGTACTGGTAGAAGGCGCGCCGGGCCGGGTCCATGGAGGTGGAGTTCTCCCACGCCTCGGGGACCATCATCAGCACGGAGTGCGGCAGCGAGCGGCCGCCGAGGTGGAGCAGCTCCAGGACCTCGTCGAAGGAGGCGGAGTCGGAGGCGTCCGGGGTGCAGACCGGGAAGATCCGCTCGAGGTCCTCGTTGCCGAAGAGCTGCGAGGCGAGCTGCGACTCACGGGCGCGCATCCAGTTGCGGTTGCCCTTGACCGTGTTGATCTCGCCGTTGTGGGCGACGAAGCGGTACGGGTGGGCCAGCGGCCAGCTCGGGAAGGTGTTGGTGGAGAACCGCGAGTGGACCAGCGCGATGGCGGTGGCGAAGCGGCGGTCGGAGAGGTCCGGGAAGAAGGGCTCGAGCTGGCCGGTGGTCAGCATGCCCTTGTAGACGATCGTCCGGGAGGAGAGGGAGGGGAAGTAGACCCCTGCCTCGCGCTCGGCGCGCTTGCGCAGCGCGAACGCCTTGCGGTCCAGCGCCAGGCCGGTGCTCTTACCGTCGGCGACGAACAGCTGGGAGAAGGCCGGCATGGTGGCGCGGGCGCCGTTGCCGAGCAGCTGCGGGGCGACGGGGACGACGCGCCAGCCGAGGACGTTCAGGCCCTCTTCGACGGCCATCGTCTCGATGCGTGAGACGGCGTCGGCCGCCTCGCGG
>NZ_JBEZJZ010000134.1:0-21348 GCF_040651455.1 Streptomyces sp. NPDC048483 | reverse complement strand
AGCAAAGTCAGCGTTGAGTCAGCATGCACCCTGCCAGAGGTGGTGACAGGTGGCGACACATGCACATGCGCCAATCCGCCCTGCACCACCTCTGAGCTGCATAGATGCTGGCCAACCCGCTACACCAGCAACGTTGCCCCAAACCCGGTGCCCATGGAAGCCGAAGAGACATTGCAAGGCATCGTTGCAGGTCAGGGGCATTTCGGGGTCAGCAAGTCAGCACAAAGTCAGCATCGGCGGCGCTACGCCGGGTAACGGGCCAGCTCCCGGGGGCATGCGGCACAGCGTGGACCAGACCTCTGCAGCATCCGGGGTTGAGACCCGGTGCCAGTTGTGGCACCAGAGTACAGCTGCCCCTGGGAGCCCAAACATCCCCGGTTGCAGCTGGAGTTGCGTGACATAGCTTCCAGGCTGGCTGACCGGCTTGTGGGGCGTGGGGGTTGTCTGCCTGGTCGGCGCCTTGCTCGGATGGCTGCTTGCCCCGTTACGGCCGCGCGGGGCGGCACGGCGGATCCTGGAGTATCTGAGGTGGGGGGGGTCAGCTTCATCCTGCTGGCCAGAGGCATCGCGGTGGAGTTCCTCCCGTTGACAAACGTGACACACCTAGCCCTCCGGCCCGGCTGGCTGCGGAGCCACATCGCGCCGGCCCACGTTGTTGTCGAACCGGACGAGGATGTCGGTGTCGAGCTCGCCCGTGTAGACGTCGGGAACGGAGTGGTCGGAGGGGGCCGACGCGATCGCGAGCAGGCGTTCGTGATCCACACTGCGTGGTGTCCATTCGAATGGACCGACGCGGATCGAGCCGCCGGCCGGAAGTGCCTGGTCGATCACCAGGGTGCCGATCGGCTGGAAGCGTGTTGGCCAGGTCGCCCCCTCGCTCAGGTCACCCCGATAGGTACGGACTTGGGCGAAGCCGCTTCCCAAAGCGGCTGTGCCCCGGTTGTGCAGGCGCACGTACAGGTAGTTGGGAATGCCGTTGACGGGTGTTTGATGGCCGAGTTCGGGGTCGTCACCGTCTCTGATGTCGCGGTTGCGGACCCAGAGGTCGGGAGAAGCCCCATTCGGGGCACCGCTCGGTTGGGATCCGGTGTCGGCCTGGCTGTCCCGGATGTAGAGGTCCACCGCCGAACGCGCTTCGTCGACGACATCCAGCGCTTCGGCGAGCAAGGTCGCCAGAATCGTCTTGGTGACGGCGGCGAGGTAGCCGTAGTCGAGCGTTGCCGGCTTGTCGGACGTCCGGTGGTAGTGCGGGTTGCCCTCTCCTTCGTAGGCGCCGACCGTGACGTCGCTGTGCGCTTCGAAGGGCATGTAGTCGCTGGCATAGATAGGGCCGAGCTTGACCGGCAGCGCCGTGTAGGACGCGGCGGCCTGCGCCATCACCGCGCCGAGGGCCTGTGAAGCGGCGTCATTGCTCGGTACGGCGTTCCCCACGTCGCGCTCCACCGTCACGGAACCGTCCTCCGGCGGCCTTCCGACCATGTCCAGATTGATGACCCGGTAGCCGTCGGCGACCGCGCCGTGGAGTTCCGCCGCGTACGCCGTGGACCCCCACAATCCCTGTTCCTCTCCAGAGAAGGCCACGAAGCGGAGCGTGGCGGAAAGGGCGACTGGCGCGAGCAGGCGCGCGATCTCAAGGACCGCCGCCACGCCACTGCCGTTGTCGTCGGCTCCTGGAGCGCGTGCGGTCGCGTTGTCCAAATCTTCCATTCGGCTGTCGTAGTGGGCACACACGATGATGACGGGGCCGCCGTTTCCCGTCGCCGGTTTGGTGCAAACGACGTTGTCCGCGCTGTGACCGGCATGGGACCAGGTGCGTCTGGCCACGTCCGTGTATCCCGCCGCCGTGAACTGTTCCGCAATCCGTGTGGCGGCCTCCCCGAGCTGCGGCGAGAACGTGTGCCTCGTATGAAAGGCCGCAAGTGCCTCCACTGTGGTGCGGAGAGCCTCCGCCGAGACCAATTCGACAAGTGTCGCGATGAACTTGTCCGGCAGTGTGCCGGTCCACTTGCGTTTGGCCGGCGCGACCCGTACGGCTGGGCTCGGCGGTCGACGCTTGTCGGGGACGGGGAACGGCTGCCCCTCATAGGTGTCGGGTCGCATCACAGGCCGTCCATCGCTCGCCATATTGATCGTCCTTCCGGCCTGTCCGTCTACGAGGCCACATCACGCAGCCCCACGTTGTTGTCGAACCGGACGATCCGGTCGGCGGGCACCGGTCCGTTGAGGGTGGCGGTGAGGGCCGGGTCCGGGGCGCCATGTACGACCGCTGCCAGGAATGCGCGATCCGTGATGTGAGGTGTCCACACCAGGGGACCGACGCGCACCGCAGCGTTGGCCGGAATCGCCTGGTCGATCACCAGCGTGCCGATCGACTGGAAGTGCGTCGGCCAGATCATCCCGGAGCCTCGATCGCATCGGAAGACTTCGAGCTGGAATGCTCCGCCTGCGGCGGCCTGGGTTCCCCTGTTGTGTACGCGCACATACACGTGGTTCGGTTGGTCGTTGACGGGCGCCTGGTGCCCGAGCTCGGGATCGTCACCCGTACTGATGTCGTTGTTGCGGACCCAGATGTCGGGAGAGGCCAACTGCGGGCGGGGGCTCGGCACGGCCCCGGTGTCCGCCGGGTTGTCCGCGACGTAGACGTCCACGGGCCGCCGCGCCCACAGCCCCTGGCCGATGAACGCCTCGTCCATCACCTTGCCGAACAGCCCACCGGTGAGCGTCGCATCCGCCGCGATGCAGCCCTGGGCCATGCTGGCGGCATGCGCCGCGCTCGTGGACTGGTCGTCCGGCACGATGAGCAGCATCTCCATCATCGTTTTGATCAGGGCGTCGGCCGCCTTGATCCGCTCGGCCGGGTCGGACGAGTCACCACCCATGCCCAGGTAACACCGCCACAGTGCTGTACCGAGCATCGAGCTGCGGAGGTTGTAGCCGTAGGTGTTGAATGCTGCGTCGTCGAACCGCTCGGCGCGGTCGAGCCGACGCTCCGTGCTCCACTGGTCGGTGGCGTTGTTGTCGAAGGGGAACGTCTCGGCGCGCCGGTGCCCTGCGGGATTGAACCTGTCCCGGTAGATGGCGGGCAGGGCGTCGCAGACGCTGTGCTCGTACGACGATGACCCACCGTGCTCCGCACCGAGCCATTGGAATACACCATGGGTGTACTCATGGACGATGACACCGAAGTCGGCGGCATCCGGTGTGCCGCCCTCCCCGAAGCGGATCCGCGGAGGAGTCGTCGTCCCCATCCACTCGCTGTTGTCGTCACCGTCGAGCGCCTGGGCGTCGACCTCAACCTTCTCCATGTTGGCGTTCAGCGTCGGGTTTCCGAGGCTGCGGAGGTAGTGCGCGGCGGAGTCGAGCCAGTAGTAGGCGTTCGCGCTCAGAAAGGCGCGGTTGCTCGGAAACGTCCGGTAGGCGAAGCTGGGCGCTGTTTCCTGCGGCTGCGCGAAAGTGGGGGTGTCCCAGTCCTTGCACTGGAACCACTCTCCGTCGAGTCGGAACTTTCCACCCGTGGCAGGAGCGATCTCGGCTTGGACGTCGTGCCGGAAGGCGTCGAGCGTTGCCGCGCTGGATTGTCCGTGCAGCGTGTTGTTGTTCGACTCGGTCACCGGGTCCGGTGAAAAGACCTTGAGGGTCGCCGAGACGTACTTGCCTGCAAGGGCGATCCAGAGCAGTTCGCCGGATACGGCGTCCATTACGACGCGGAAGTGCTCGAAGGGTCCGGTGGTTTCCACGAGAAAATCCCACACGAGATGCAGTACGCCGTCGGGCTTCTTGCCCTTCTCCAGCAGCGCGGTCGAGGCGCTGGGATAGTCGGTCTGTGGGAGAACGGGCCTGGAGGCGTCGCGAAGGTAGACGAGTTCGTCCTTGATGACCTCTGCGGCTTCGAATTCCCCCTCGAAAGGTGCGAGGGCAACCTCTTTGAGAGCGTCGAGAGCCTGGGCAGCCCCCGGATCGGGCGCATGCGTCATATCGAGCTCTCCGCCGTGATCGACCTGAATGACGCTGGCCTGTTTGACGTCGGCCACGGCCTGCACGGTGGCACCCGAAACAGGGACGTCGTTGTGGAACTGCTGGTAGCGAATCCTCAGCGTTGCCGCGCCTTCACTCGCTTCCACCTCACGCAAATCGATGGTGCCGGACTTCAAATCGCCCGTACGCGCCTTCATGAACTGCTCAATGGCTTTCCGGGCGGTCGGCGCACGCGTCAGCGTCGCTCCCGGATCGACGTATTTCCGCAGCACGCCCTCGTCATCGGCGTGTTCCCCCACATCAGGAACCATCCTCAGCGGCTGCCCGACTTCAGGGCCCGGCTGGTTCCGCTGCTGGTCGCCGTAATCCTGGATCATGATGGTGCCCTCCTCAACAGGTGTGGAGGGGAGATTCACTTGAGGAGCACGGCTGGGGCAGTCCTGGCCACGAGCTCAACTGGAGCCATCCTTGGCGCCGGCCGGGACGAATGACTCTCCCCCGGACAACCACTTATGGGGCCGCAATACACCCATAAAGATCGTAACCCGACGTGGCCCGGCTCGCGCCTCGGCAGTTCCACGATGCCGTCCAGGACTTCACGCCGCCCGACACCTATTCGCAGGTGCTGATCCCGGCGGAGGGAAGCGACATCATCGCCCACCACGACCTGGCTCCGTGGAACCTCGTGGCCGACGACGAGGACCGCTGGGCCTTCATCGACTGGGACACGGCCGCCCCCGGTTCCCGCCTGTGGGACATCGCGCATGCACTGTACGACTTCGCCCCTCTGTCAGCCTCGAGCGCCGAGAACAACTGTGGGCCCGTGCCCTGCTCGATGGCTGACGCAAGGCTCCCGCACCAGTCAGCGGGCCGAGTCCAGCTCCGGCGGCGGGTTCCGGTGCTCCACCGCGATGCGCGCACCGTCCTCCATCCGCCAGCCGTAGCCGTGGGGATCGCCGGGAACGCAACCGTCCGCGCGCCCAGTTCGTCGGCCCCTCGCAGCGACTCGATGGCGACATAACAGGTGGCGGTCCCCCCATCACAGACGTCTCCGAGCAGGAGATACGCGACATGACCGCCCGGGTCTGCAAGGGGGGCCAGAACATTGCGCCCTTCGAGCTGACCTTGGACCGGCCAGCATTGGGCAGTGTCACCCTCGAATGTGCTGGACGTCCGGGAGCAGCATCCCGTCGACTATGGCAGCTGCTGACCTTCAAAAGGTGGTGTCGGGGAGGCTGAAGGGTGGTGATCCCCGCGGTATGCCGTCTCCATGACGTGTGCGCAGGGTCTGACATCACGGGCGGCGCGGGCAATGGGCGCAGGGCTGTGGCGCTGCTCGAAGGCCGACCCGAACGGCAAGGCCAACGTCCCAGACCTCAACGCGCTGCAGCAGCTGGTGATGTGGCCCAAGCTGTTCCGGCGGCTCGTGCCTTACCTTGCGGCGGGGGCCACCGACTTCGACAATTTCGATGCCTGGTTGCGGGCCGATAAGGTGCACCGCGACGACCCGCTCTTCCTGCTGGACCGGGGCGAGTACGGCAACATGCACGACGTGATCAGCGCCGTGGGCAAGGATATTCAGCTCACGGTCTGGCCAGAGGACTTCATCATCAGCCCCGACCCCGCGCCCCCAGGAGTGCCCACCCACTCTCCGTAGGCCGGGGGCGGGAGCCCGGCACGCTACCGTGCCTGAGCTGCGGAGCCGCCAACGACGTCTGGGGGTCGCACAAGTCGAGATGGTGCCACGTGGTTCTGGCGGTGCTGCGGGGCCGGGTGCTGAATGTCGCGGTCGTCTCCCAGCCCGCGGCCGCTGCCGGGCGGACCAGCTCGTTTCCCAGGACTCCGCTGCCACCGATGATCAGGACCTTCATGGACCTACACGGTAGGGCATTCGAGCAGGGCTGTCCCCCGTTCCTGCACTGGTTCCTGCTTCGGCGAGCACGCCAGCGGGCCGCCACCCGCCGCCGACCGTGACCTGCGGCGGCGCGTCAGGTCTTTCTGGCCTGGATGGACCAACGCGGCCTAAGGCGTGGCCGATAGGTCGCCCCGGGAGTACGGCGACCCTCCGGCGCATCCACGAAGTGGCCCCGGGCGCCATCGTCAACGCGGCGAGCGGCAAGGCCGACTGGGCGATCACAGCCAGGGCCCTCTCCATGTGGGGATGGCCGCCGTGAAGCACGGCTGCCGCATGGTCCGCGTCTCCAGCGACGCCGTCTGCTCCGGCGCGCACCCACGAGGTCGATACGTGTCTGCCCGATCCCGTCACTCCGTACGGCACGGCGCAGGCCGCGGCAGAGACTGGCCTCCGGCTCCTGGCCCCGGACGCCGTCATCGCCCGCACGTCGCTGATCATCGGTGACGGGCAGTCCGTACGCGAGCGCGCCGTGCACGACCTGGTGGCCGGCGTCCGGGACGGATGCTGTCAGCCGTCACGCGCTGGCCGTCCTCGTCGCCCAGCGCGACGGGCTCGACGAGAAACGGCTGCCCTGAAGGGACTGGATTCTCTATAAGCGAGCCGAGTACTTCTGAGTCCTGGATCACTCAGCTGAGGCGGCAGGCCATCCATGCACCTGAGGGCGCCCCGTCTTCACAGGTCCAGTCAGGGCAGCTTCTGACAGCCTCGACCGACTGTGACCAATCCCAGCGTCCGAGCAGCAATCATTGCTCATCGAACCACGGACCTGCTACCTGACGAGGTGTCACCGCAGCCCGAAGAGGCGCGGGGTTGCACCCGACATACCAAGGGGTCATCGTGGAGTGAGAGGACCTGCCGCGCGGGTTCCGCACGAGCGTCGAGCGGTCGTGTCCACCGGTGGACCACAGGAGCGTACGCCCTCATGGGCGAGAGGACTTCTTGTCGCCCAAGTTGTCGTTCTTCTTTGTTCGCGCCCAGGCATGCCTTCAAGGCCAAGAAGGTGCACCAATGGTTGGTCCCGGAGCAGTCGCCTTTTTCGACATCGGGAACACGCTCGCCTCCGTCCGGGTGTCAGCGGATGGCCGGGAGATATCGGATCTGGTCGTCTACCCGTTCGTTCCCGGCGTGCTGGAGGACCTCCGCGACAAGGAGGTCCGGCTGGGGATCCTTTCCAATCGCGGCGCCATACCGGAGGACAGCGTCAACGCGGCGCTCGAACACGCCGGTCTGCTGCCCTTCTTCGACCGCGATCTGATTCTGTACGGGCCGAAGGACTCAACTCTACTTTTCGAGCAGGCAGCTGTCGTGGCCCAGGGTGTCACGGGCGACCGCAGGACACGTCTGCTTTTCGTCGGCGAGGACGCCACCGAGCGGACCTTCGCCCGCCGCGCGGACTTCATGGTTGCGCCACATCCCAGCCTCGCGCTCACCGTTCTCGAAGGTGACACTCCGCTGCGATATCTCCGTATCCGTGTGCCCGGGGATGCGGCGGACGGGGACTGGCGGTCGGTGCTGCGGTCCCAGCCCGTGGTTCCGTTGCACATCACCGCGCCGGACGGAGACGCCGCATGGGTCGAGATGTACGCCGTCGCGAACGCCACGACCGCCCTGAAACTGGACGATCTCGGGTTCTTCATCGACCGCCTGGGGCGGGACGACGACCCGCTGACCACTGATCTCTACCTGCTGCGCGACGACCGGAAAAGTGAGAGCGGGTTCGGATCAGACACCGGGAACTCGTTCGATCTCTTCGGCGACGACCTCTCGGCGCGGCGCGTACTCAGTTCCGCCGAGGAGGGCCTGTTCATTGCGATCCCCGCCGGCGGTTCGGTGGAGCGCTACCACTTCCGAGGTGCGCGTCACGGCCACAACTTGAAGCTCCTTCCCGCGCCCTCACTGCTCGATCCGCGTGCCTCCGGCGGCGGATCCGGGGCGCCGGAGGCGGCAACGCTCTCCGGTGAGGCCATCACCGCAGCTTCGTCACTGACCACAGCAGAGAGGGAAATCATCGAGCGCCATGTCACGACCGCTCGGATCAAACGCGAGGTAGCGCGGTACTCGGGCGTCGAGCCGGTGACTGGAGACGTCAGGATCCGCAGCCGTCACATCCACCACCCGGACAACGCCTCGGTGGTCCGCGCGCTGCTCGACGATGTGACAACGGAAGGAGCAGGCCGCCTCACCGTCCGGACGCACCAGTTCACCCACGAGGGCCGCCCCTACGAGAACGTCGAGGCGGTCCTTCCAGGCTCAGGCGTCGACGGCGTCGTCCTGGTCACTGCACACCTGGACTCAACCGCCGCACGGCAGGCGGGATATCGCTCGTCGGTCGACCCCGCCCCAGGAGCGGACGACGACGGCAGCGGCGTCGCCGGAGTCTTCGCCACCCTCACGGCGATCCTCAGTCTTACGGACGAGATCGAGGCATCTCAGCAGCGAGAGGTCCGTTTCGTCTTCTTCAACGCCGAGGAACACGGCCTCGTTGGCAGCGGCGCATACGCCCGGGACCAGGCCCTGCTCGACACCGACATCGTGGCGATGCTGCAGATGGACATGATCGGCCACGACGTCGCACCGCCGGCCGCATTCGAACTGCACGCCGGCTTCACGCCCTCCGCCGATGTGCAGACACGTTCGCTCCGCATCGCCGAACTGATGGAGTCCCTGGCTCCGCAGATGTCGCCGAACCTGCCGCCTGCGCAGATGTACCCCGAGCCGGACGGCCGAAGAGACCCGGCAGAGGAACGAAGCGATCATTACAGCTTTCAACTTCAAGGCTATGCCGCGTGTCTCGCGTCGGAGCACTTCTTCGCCGGCCCCAGCCCTGGAGCAGCCCCGGAGCCCAATCCGAACTATCACCTGCCCGCCGACAGGACGGTGAATGCCGATTACGCGCGAGACATCGCACGGGTGGTGGCCGCGG
Organism: Streptomyces sp. NPDC048483; assembly: GCF_040651455.1. Classification (NCBI taxonomy): domain Bacteria; kingdom Bacillati; phylum Actinomycetota; class Actinomycetes; order Kitasatosporales; family Streptomycetaceae; genus Streptomyces; species Streptomyces sp. NPDC048483. The sequence continues at coordinate 12,535 of NZ_JBEZJZ010000134.1, read as the reverse complement.
CGGCGTGGATGTCCATGACGCGGTAGCAGAAGGGAATGCGTGATGTTCGAGCTCACGGACAACGTCCGCCAGGAGGAACACGGCAAGGTCAAGCACTTGGACCACTATCAGCAGCCCGTTGTCGCGGTGCCACCGGAGTCCCCCGAACTCGCGGAGCGCAATGGCCAACCCACCGAGGCCGCCACGACCCCGCAGGCGCTCGCCGAGAGCTACCTGCAGGAGGTCGCGCCCCTATACGGCATCGACGAGGCGATGCTTCCGGGTGGCGGCGGTGACGCGCTCACCGCCGGTGAAGAACCCGGCGAGGAATCCGGCAACGGCCCAGCGCGCAGCCGACTGGAGCTGACCGAGGAGAAGGAGGTGATGGGAACCACAGTCGTCTCCTACCAGCAGCTGTACGACGGCCTTCCGGTGTGGGAAGCCGGGGTGAGTGTCACAATCCAGCCGCACCCTATGCGGGTCACAGCTTCCCAGAGCTCGGTCGATGCGGCTGTCTCACTTCCCGAGGACTCACTCACGGAAGGCCAGTACGGTGCCGAGGCCATCACCCCCGGAATGCTGGCCTCCTTGCTGGGCGTGAAGGGCACCCTGCCCAACCCCACGATCAACGGGACGCCCCGGCAGCTGGTCCACCAGTACGACCCAGAGACCAGATTCGACCCCGAGACACGCACGGAGCAGACCGAGCTGCTGGAGGAGGTCCCCCCGACACTGCCGCTTCCTCCGGTGCCCGAGACGATCCAGCCCGGCCAGTATCGCCCCGTGGCCGAAGTGCTGTTCACGTTGCCCGTGCCCGGCCACGACGGACTGAACTGGCGATCCTTCGTCGACTCTGCCACGGGAGCGGTCCTTTACCTCAGAGCCTTCACTGCCTGCGCGACCGGCATGGTCTTCCGCTCGGACCCGCTGACCGCCGGAGGACCGTCCACGGCCTCTCCGACGGCTTCCGCGGCCGCGCTCAACCCATTCCGGTCCTCCGTGGTCCTGGAAGGTCTCACGAACGGCAATCCGCAGTCGCTGGCCGGCAAGTTCGTCAAACTCGTGGACAGTCAGCTCCCGACTGTCTCTCCGCCCAGCGCCCCCAACCCACCGGGGAGCTTCTTCTTCGACGCGCCCGCACGGGAGTTCGCCGCTGTGAACGCCTACCACCACTGCGACTGGCTGTTTCGCCACATGCAGGGGATGGGCTTCAACCTGAACACGTACTTCGACGGCACGAACTTCCCCGTACCCGTGGATGCCTGCGGCTTCGAGGACGAGGTCAACGCCCGGGCCCCGGGCAACGCCACCGGCACCGGTTCCGGAGGCTTCCAGTTCGGTCTGGCGGGTGAGCCGTTCCCCGCCGTTAGCACCGCGGCGGACGCCCGCATCGTCCTGCACGAGTTTGGCCACACGGTGCTCTGGGATAGCGTCCACAGTCCCAATTTCGGCTTCGCCCACAGCGCCGGTGACAGTCTGGCCGCGGTCTTCATGGACCCGGAGTCGTCGCTCAGAGCGGACCCGGTCCGGCGCTTCGCCACGTTCCCCTGGGTCCTGCCGAACCGCAACCACGGACGAGACGTCGCGGTGGGCTGGGCATGGGGTGGTACGAAGGACATCGGCAGCTACTCGTCCGAGCAGATCCTCTCCACAACCCTGTTCCGCCTGTACCGGTCGCTCGGCGGGGACTCAGCGGACGCTGGCCGCCGCAGACTGGCGTCGCGGCAGACCCTGTATCTCATCCTCCGGGCGATCGGGTCACTGGCGAGCAGCCCTGTCACCCCCACACCGAGCCCGAACGTGTTCGCCACCGCTCTGCTGAACGCCGACATCGGAACGCTCGACTTCGAGGGATACCGGGGCGGCACATTCCACAAGGTCGTGCGGTGGAGCTTCGAGAAGCAGGGCCTCTACCAGCTGCCCGGCGCCCCGACCCCGGTGACGAGGCCCGGTGCGCCGCCCGTCGTCGATGTATACATCGACGACGGCCGCAACGGCGAGTACGGCCACCAGGCGGTCCACTGGGAGTGCACAGACATCTGGAACCGGCTGACTCTGAGTCAGGGAAACGGCAACGGAGCCCATGAGACTCCCGTGGTCGACCAGACCAACTACGCGTACGTGCACGTCAGGAACAGGGGGACGCAGAACGCCGGCAACGTGGTGGTACGGGGTTACTCCGCGATTCCGGGCATCGGGCTGTCCTGGCCCGATGACTGGCTGCCCATGGACACGCCGCAGATTGCGGTCCCCGGCGGCATCCCGGCCAACGGCAGTGTCCTTGTGGGCCCCTTCCGCTGGCGGCCGCGGACGCCCGGACACGAGAGCATGTTCATGGAAGTCAGTGCCGACGGCGACCTGAGCAACATCGACGCGCGCACCTTTTTCCCGTGCGCTGCCGGGCCCACCCCGGAATGGCGTCTCGTACCGTTCGACAACAACATCGCCCAGCGCAACGTTGCACCGGTGCCCGGCGGAGGAGGTCTCCGCGGCCTACTGGCGGGCTTCGTGGGCCGGACATTCGTGGTCCGCAACCCGTTCGACAGGCCGGTACGCACCGTCGTCACGTCCGAGTTGCCGCCGTTCCTCACCGATCGCGGCTGGCTGATCCGTGTCGGCGGCCGCGAAGCCGAAGCCACGCTCCACCTGGCACCCGGAGCCGAGCGCCGCGTCAGCGTCAGCCTGCTGCCCGGGCAGGACTTCACCCGCGAGGAGATTCTGCAGACGCGGGAGGAACGCTCGATCCGGGTCTCCGCCGCCGCCGACGGCATCGCCCTGGGCGGCATGACCTACCGGCTCGACCCCGATCTGCCCCGCGCTCCCCGCGAACGCACCGACGAGGATCCCGTGGCTCTCGACGATCCGGCAATCGAGAGAGCAATCGACGATGCCCGCCTCCACGATGACGACCCGGCGAACAGCGGTCCGTACACCACCTACGACGACACGGGTGGGGGTGGTTGAGCCCCACTGCATTGAGCAGTACCGCCCCGATCGTCCCGCTGCCAGGCCCTGAGCCCGGTAGCGGGATGCTGTCGTGCCGCCGCCGGGCGCCTCGGCCGCCGCGGACAGCGGTGTCGTCGACCAGGCGGCAATACCATCGCCCAGCGCTGATCTTGGGCGACGGCCTGGGCAGCGAAGTTGCCGGCGTAGACGGGCGCGGTCAGGGGGCTGGTGTGACCTTGGCGAGAGGCCCACTGCAGGAAGCCGCGCACGAGGGCGCGCTGGGGCGGTCCGTCAGAGAGCCAGGCGTCCAGCTGGTCTTGGGTACAGGCGGTGAGGCTGCTGCCTGTGCTGTGGAGCCTCCAGCAGCCGTACGGTGTTGCGGATCTCCAGGCGTACGGAGTTTGGCCTGGCCGTGGGTGATGTGCCGGTTGGGCGTAACTCGGCGCAGTCGCCGCAGGGGCTGCCAGCGGACGTAGCGGTGCATGATCTGGCGCTCCTCTGCCACGGGGATGCGGGCAATGGTGCGCGCCAGCCAATTCTCCAGTCGGACAGGGCGTTTCGTCACGATCGGGCAGCGCGCCTGCGGCGACGAGCAGGGCCCGCATCGCTGGTGAAGCGGTCCAGGCTCTCGTGGGTGACGGGCCCGGCGTCATCGGCGAGGGCCCGGAAGACCGCCCGGCGGGCGGGGGTTTCAGCAATGCCGCCAGGACGCCGACGAGTTCAGGCCGGATGTGCCCGTGTACGCCGGCGAGAACCTCGCGCAGGCTGCGCTCTCGGGCACACTCCGCGCACAGGCCACGGTGGTAGAGCCGCTCGACCACGCCGCACCGCTCGCACGGCCGCCGGGGTGCTTGACTCCCCGCGTCGGTGAGCTCGTAGCATCGCCGGCGCCGTTCGCCAGAAGATCGCCAGCTGCTGCTCAGCAGCCCGAGCCGCTCCAGCCGGTTCAAGGCCGGGTAGATCGTGCCCGTGCGCAGCTCGACTGCACCCCCGCTGCGGTGTTGGACCGCAGCGATGATCGCGTAGCCGTGCAGCGGGCCGGGCTCAAGCACGGCTAGCAACAGTCCGTCCAGGTGCCCTCGCACCGCGTCTGCCCTCATGAGTAGGCAGCCTACCCAAAATTGCTGTAGGCAGGGTATGTATTGGCAGCCAACATATTCGTTACTCTGACTTGGAGGCGCCCGCAGTGACCAAGGTGCTGCTGTCCGTACATGTCCTCGCGGCGATCCTGGCGGTCGGGTCGATCACCGTGGCGGCCTCGATGTTCCCCCGCTACGCGCTGCAGGCGTCCGGCGGCCCGGACCCGGACGCTCGAGCCGCCTCGATCGCCGCACTCCTGCACAAGATCTGCCGCGGTTACGCTGTCGCCGGTCTCGCAGTGCCGGTGTTCGGGCTCGCCACCGCTGCCGCGCTCGGCGTCCTCACCGACGCCTGGCTGATCGCGTCGCTCGCGTTGACCGTGATCGCCGCTGCCATCCTCGCCATGGCCATCCTGCCCGGCCAGCAGCGTCTGCTCGCGTTGACCCAGGGCTCGCCCAAAACCCAGGACGGGCCGCGTCCCGCGGCGACGCGGCTGACCATGCTCACCGGCATCTTCAACGTCCTCTGGGCGATCGTCGTCATCCTGATGATCGTCCGCCCCGGCTCCACCACGGGAGCGTGATCCGCCTGCGTACGTTGCGGATCGCGGCCGGCGTCGAGGCCGCCTCCTTCGCGGTCCTGCTGGGCAACCTGCTCACCACACACACGCAAGCGATCACGACGCTCGTCGGCCCGCTGCACGGCACGGCCTACCTCATCGCCATCGCGGCCACTTCGATGGCCCCGCCTGCCGCCTCGCCGGGCGCCCGACGGCGCGCTGCCATCCCGGGAGTCGGCGGACTGCTCGCCCTGTGGCGGATCCGAAACCGTTCCCGAGGAAGCCAACCTCTCACCCGCCATGCCCAGGAAGGCTGACGTGATGGACGACGCATACGGCGAACTGCCCTTTCCCCGTACCGACATAGCGTTGAGCGCGATGCGCTTCGTGCAAGACATCGAGGACCCGGCGATCTTCAACCACAGCATGCGCACCTATCTCTACGGGCGCTTCCTCGGAGAGCAGCAAGACCTGCAACCCGACCGCGACTATGACGACGAACTGCTGTTTCTGGGCTGCCTTCTACACGATGCCGGGCTCAGCCCTGCGGGCAACGGCGATCAGCCGTTCGATATTGACGGCGCCGACTTGGCCGCCCGCTTCCTCACCGACCAGGGGGTGCCACCTGAGAGGGTCGAGGTCGTATGGGATGCGATCGCCCTGCACCTGCACTACGAGATCGCCATACGCAAACGTCCCGAGATCGCGCTGGTCACGGCCGGTGCCGGCTTCGACCTCGGTCCCGAGGGACCCCACACCCTCCCGGCCGGCTACGCAGACCGCATCCATGCCACGCTGCCCCGCCTCCACGCCGCGCCCGTGCTCTACGACACGATCGTCGGTCAAGCACTCGACAAACCCCACAAGGCCCCGCCGTTCAGCATGCCTGGCGAACTTGTTCGCCAGGAGACCCGGGCAATCTGGCCCACCTGGAAACAACTGATGACCCAATCCCCCAGCTGGAACGACTACGACGGCTACCAGTCGAACACGTGAACACCGGTACGCGGACAGCCGTCGCCGCGCCGAGGCCCCTGTCGCGTCCGGTCAGGGGACGCGACGGCCCCGCCCCCTCACTCGCCGAAGCTCATCTATCGACCGATTGATGAGCAAGATCGGTAAGCGGGGGATCGCGACCGGATCGACGCCGGATCTTGCCCATAAAACGGTGTCAGAAAGCCGATGTGCTCAAGAACTTGAGGAGCACCCTTTCTGTACGATCTGGCAGGTGCAGCCACCCCAGAATGACGACGCCGCCGATCTCCTCGCCCCCGTTCCGGCCGTACGGACCGGCGGCCTCGTGGGATACGCACGCGTCCGCCAAGGGGCAGTTGCTCGACCGGCAGATCCACGCACTCACCGAAGCGGGATGCATCCGGATCTTCGCCGACTAGAAGTCCGGCAAGAACGCCGAACGCGAGGAGCTGTGTAAGGCCCTCGACTTCCTGCGCGAGGGCGACACACTCGTCGTCCCGTCGCTGGACCGGCTCGGCCGCTCCATCCAGGACCTCGTCGCGATCGTGTCCGGCCTGCGCCAGCGTGGCGTCGGCTTCACCTCGCTGCACGAGGCGCTCGACACGACGACGCCCGGCGGGCGCCTGGTCTTCCATGTCTTCGCGGCCCTTGCGGAGTTCATCCGCGAACTCATCGTCCAGGACACCAACGAGGGCCTGGACGCCGCCCGCGCCCGAGGTGCCCGCCTCGGCCGCCCGCCGGCCATGACCGACGAACAGGTACGTCACGCCCGCGACCTGCTCGCCGGCCCTGAGAACACCGTCACCACGATCGCGAAGCTCCTCGGGGTCTCCCGCAACACCATCTACAACTACGTGCCCGAACTGAAGGGCGGCCGCCTCGCGCTCGCCGAGTCGACCAACACGGCAGAACTGCCTCGCTCCTCCAGGTCAAAGGACTGATCACCGCCGTTTGCGGCTGGTGACACGGTTCTTACCGGCACCCCAACTACGCCACAGAGACGGCCCGCGTCCAGACCGGTACAGCTGTCGCGAACCACCTGCGCAGCGCGGACTCTGTCGTCGAAGCGCTGGGGGCCGGCGCCATGCAGGGCCTTCACGCGCGCGCGGCCGGAGCCAAACAGGCGCTATCCGGAGGTTCATGCAGAGGGTGTCAGGTGCGGCTGGGGTGCCGTGCGGGTGCTGCCCTCGGTCAGCAGCATGATGGCGGTGAGCGCGACGAGGAAGGCTGCTGAGATGTGGACGCTCAGCGCTGTGCTGAGCGTGCCGCCGTGGGAGACGACCGCGAGGGCGTCACCGAGGGGAATGGTGGCGTCGATGAGGACCACCCAGCCGAGTGTTCGCCGCTGCCCCAGCGTGAGCAGCAGGAACACGGTGGATGCCACGGCGATATCGCGTACGCCCTTCACGACGAAGTAGCCGTCGGCGTCTCCCTGCGGCCAGGGGGTGATCCCGAATCCGGCGGGTGCACCGGCTGGGTTGAGCAGGAAGTTGAGCCCGAAGAACAGAACCGTGACGCCGGTCAGTGCGGCAAGGGCGGTGGTGAGGTGACGCCTCTTCATGGATCCTCCCGGAGGGAAGGCGGAGCCTGCGGGTCCGCGCCTTGTGGCGTTGTGCGGCAACTGCTCGCTTGCGAGGTCAGGCAGGGGTGGCACTCGTGTGGCCACGGGTGAACCTCCGGACCGGGGTGTTCGGGTTCTGCCGGATCAGGGTGATGCCGTACGCGACAACCCAGACGACCCACATCAGCCAGCCGACGAGGCCGAGGAGGCCAAGGGCCCCACCGTTGGCGATGACCCAGTGGGCGAGGGTGGCCGAGCTGAACTGCAGTGCGGCGGCGATCAGCCCGAGGGCGCCGTGCCAGGGCCGGATCAGGCCGGCGCGGAAGCCGCCGAGCGACAGGCCGAGGAGGGCGAGCGCCAGAAAGGTGCCGTTGAGGGTGAACACCGCATCGTGCAACGCCCAGAGCCCCGCGGTCGCGGAGGGATTGTGCGGAGCTGTCGTGGTCAGGGCGAGGCGGGTCGCGACGACCCCGGCGAAGGTGACGTTCTGAAGGGCCAGGCCGGCGAGTCCGAGCAGTGACCATGCCTCGCCGCGGCCGCGCTCGGACCGCCGCAGCGCGACGAGCGCGCCGGCGCCGAACAAGGTGGCCAGGATCCAGGCGGCGGGGGTGAGTGCGGAGCCGATGCCGACGGCGATGCCTTCCGTGGCGAAGAACTCGCTGACTTCGCCGATCTCCGCGCCAGTGAGGGGCAGACCGGCGGGCACCATGATCACGTTGGCGAGGGTGATCATGACAGCGAAGCCGATGGCGGCCATGCCGCCGATCCGGGAGAAGCCGGTGGTGGCTAACTTGGATTGATGCGTCATATATTGATTATAAGCCGAGTAAATCTAAAGAGGGCAAGGCATGAGTGCAGAGCAGGGCCGCCGTAGCTATGACTCACTGCGTCGCACGACGCAGGCGCTGGAGACCCGGGCCGAGATCGCCCGCGCCGCACGTCGGCTTTTCGACTCCCGGGGCTGGGCGGATACGACCGTGCGCGAGGTGGCGCGCGAGGCGGGAGTCTCCGTGCCCACGGTCTACGCGACGTACGGAAACAAGACCGGACTGACCCGGGCCGTGGCCGACTCGGCCGACCTGTCCGCCGACGCGCCGCAGATGCTGGCGGAGTTGGAGGCCGCGGCGGCGGACCCCGAGCGCCAGCTCGCGGCCATGGCCGCCTACGACCGGCGGCTTTTCGAGCGCGCGGGGTCAGTCATCACGCTGATCCGCGAAGCGGGCCGCAGCGAACCCGAGCTCGCCACGGCCTACCGCGACGGTCGCCAACGGGGCGACGAGACCCGGATGCAGGTCTTCTCGTCCTGGCCGGTCGGCACCCTTCGACACGACCTCGATCTGCAGTCTGCCGTCGACATCTACGCGGCCATCTGCAACATCGACGTCTACACCACACTCACCACCGAACGCGGCTGGCCGCCCGGTCGCATCGAGGAGTGGTGGGGGCGAGCGCTGGTCCGCGAGCTTCTGAGCTAGGCACACTCCGGGCGCCCCGGTCTTCACCCCGTCTCTCGCCGCCCTCAAGCGCTTTCAACGAGAGAGCCCCGCGCCGCCCAGGTGATTGCCCGGCGGCCGCCTGGCGTGGACTCACATCGCCTTTTCTGGCGTAGTCGTCACGAAAGCTGAGCCAGAACCCCACTTGGCTCCGGTCCACTTCTTGTGGTCGTGTACGTTGCGTCACTATTGGCCTCTGGGTGATGTGGGTCGAGGTCGCACGAAAATCGCCCAGCCAACATGCGGCGGGGTCGACAGTGCTACGCCGTGAACGAAGTACGGCCGCAGCTGGATGAGCTGCTGTTCTCCTTGGTGGAGGGCGTGTTCGTGGAATCCGTCGAGGTGTCCGACACGGTCGTCCGTGTCGAGGCCCGCACGACTACCAGCCGGGCGACATGCTCGCGGTGTGGGTGCTGGTCGGACCGAATACACGGCTCCTACCTGCGGTTCCCTCGTGATCTGCCAGCGGTCGGCAAGTTCGTTGTGTGGTGTCGTTACGGGTGCGTCGCTTCGTCTGCGTGGAGGAGTCTTGCTCGCGGAGGACATTTGCCGAGCAAGTGCCCGGGCTGACCCGCCGGTTCGGTCGTCGGACCGAGCGCCTGCGATCGATGTTGCTCTCGGTCGGCCTTGCCCTCGCCGGCAGGGCCGGCGCCCGGATGACGGATGTTTTGGGGACACCGGTCAGCCGGAACACTCTGCTGCGGTTGATCATCTCGCTGCCCGATCCCCCGGTCACAGTGCCCCGCGTGGTCGGCGTGGACGAATACACCCAGCGCAAGGGCCGTATCCACGGAACTGTGCTCGTCGACGTCGAGACACGTCGCCCGATCGATCTCCTGCCGGACCGGGAGGCGGACACGCTTGCTGCCTGGTTGGCCAAACGGCCCGGCATTGAGATCGTCTGCCGCGACCGTGCCCCCTTTTTCGCCGAGGGCGCGACCCGTGGCGCCCCACAGGCCATCCAAATTGCGGACCGATGGCACCTCTGGAACAACCTGGGCGAAGCCGCCGAGAAGTGCGTCTACCGGCACCGCGGTTGCCTGCGCCCCGCGCCAGAACGGCCTGATGAACCAGCGGAGGAGGCGGAGTCGTCGCTCTGGCCGACGGGCCAGCGGTTCGCCGAACGCACCCGCGCCAAGCACGCAACCATCCACGCGCTTCTGGACACCGGCCACAGCAAGCGGTCCGTTGCCCGGCAGCTCGGCATGACGCTCAACACGATCCTGCGCTTGTCTCGCGCCACCACGCCGGAGGAGTTGTTCACCGGGCAGTGGCAAAGCCGCGCGACCAAGCTCGACGCCTACAAGCCCTACCTCGCCCAGCGCTGGCAGGAAGGCTGCACCAACGCCTGGAAGCTGTGGGAGGAGATCAGAGAGCAGGGCTACCCGGACGGCTACGGAAACGTCCGTAACTATGTGAGCAGAACTCTGCGCCGCAAGCCCCAGCCGGTCGGGCCCCAGCCGCCCTCAGTCCGCGCCGTGAGCCGCTGGATCCTGGCCCACCCGGACGCGCTGGTCGAGAGCGACCGGATCCAGCTCAAGGCTGTGCTGGTCAACTGCCCCGAGCTGGATGTTCTCGCCAAGCACGTGCGGGCCTTCGCCCACATGGTCACTGACCTTCGAGGCGACCAAATGCCAGAGTGGATCGAATCAGCCAGAACCTCTGCCGACTTGCATCCGCCACGTCTTCATCCCTGTCGGCGCCTGCTGGCTCAACCTCCAGGAAGGCTGGTGGCGCATCTTCCGCAAGACCGCACTCGCCGGACAGTCCTTCGCCAGACCACCCGAGATCGACCAGGCCACCCGCCTCGCAACCGCCCAGCTCAACACCCGGGCCCGGCCATGGATATGGGGCAGACCCGCACCACTAACTCGCCACCTACGACGCCGACATGTGTACACCGTTTGACGGCCCAGGGTGTGCCGGTGAGGTGGGCGTCGACATCCTGCCCCACCTTCCCGTCCTGCTCATCCGGCTCACCACCATCGACTCGGACGGAAAGCTCCCGGAGCCAAGCCGCAGTGAGCCGCCACCGAGGTCGATGCCCTCAAGCACCTCCGGGACAGCGGCATCACCCTGAACTTCCACCCGGTGGCCAAGGCGCTGACCACCGACCCCCCGCAAGGAGAAAGGATCAAGATCACAATCGGCAGCCGGCCGGGAGGAACCCGTGACGTTCGAAGAGCTGCGGGCGTCGCTGGTCAGGCTCGCGGGCACCGACTTCGGTATGCACAGCCCCCGTTGGCTCTCCCGGTTCGGCGATGCCGCAGCACGGCAAGCCGAGCGGTACCGGAAAGGCAGGGTGCTGCTGGCGGGCGACGCGGCGCACATCCACTACCCCGCGGGTGGCCAGGGACTGAGCCTGGGGGTGCAGGACGCGGTCAACCTCGGCTGACGCGTTGCGCGACGTACGCGCCTCGCTCATCGAGTTCGACGACGTCAACCGCTACCTGGGCGGCATGATCACCGTGCTGGACATCCGGTACCCGGTCGATGACCGCCACCCGCTGGCGGGCCGTCGAGTCCCCGACGCCGACCTCAAAACCTCCGACGGCGACACCCATGTCTTCGCCCTGCCGCGCATTCATTTGGGATCCTGCCTGCTTGCCTCACTCCATGCTCGAAGCTCGTAGCCTGCACCAGGTCCACCCGCGATCTGTCGGAGTCGTGATCTCATCCCTTGGGGCCCGTCGGTGGGACGGCGTTATCGGGCTGGCACCGGCGCGGCTTGTTGCTGCGAAGCGAGGGCTTCGACCAGCCAGCAATGCGTGATCCCCAGGTTGGGGCGCTGAGCGGCCGTGATCGTGGCGACGTGTTGCCAGTAGCGGCGAAAGAGGGGGATGGTGCTGTGCAGCTGCGTACCCATGAAGGCGCGGAATCCGGGTGTGTCGTCCTCGCCACGGAAGCGGGCGCAGACTCGGGAGAAGTGGTCCAGGGCCTCTCCGGGCTGGGGTGGCAGGCCGGCGGCGACTGTGTCGGCGGCTAGCTCGGAGGTATCGAGGAGTTCTGAGTACAGCGACGCCTTGTCACGCACGTCGGGGCAGACCCAGTAGACGGGGAAGTCCTGGTGCCTGGTGAGTGTGTGCAGTTCGGCGTAGGCCAGGACCACTTCCGCGGTGGGGTTCTCCGGAGGTTCCGGAACGGCCTGCGCGGTGACGGCATCGGCAAGGCGCGCCGGCACGGAGGCGGGAATCATCTGCCCCCATGCCTTTGCGAGCCGGTCTTGAGCTTCCGGCAGACGCTGAACCCGGGACAACACCTCCAGACGGCGGAGCCGCTCCTGTGCGGAGCAGTTGTCCAGTGCCTCCAGGGTGGCCTGGCGCCAGTGGAGTTCGGTTAATCGGCTCCGCACAAGGCCCATCTCGTCGGCGATGAGGTCGCCGAGGCTGCGTTCGCCGGAAGTCAGCTGGGTGATGGTGGAGATCGGGGTGTCCAGCGCGCGCAGCCGCTGGACCAGGCGCAGTTGTTCCAGCGCCTCCGGCCGGTAGCGGCGGTGGCCCCCAACGCTTCGCTCGGCGACGGGCAACAGACCGACGTCGGAGTAGTACCGGACCGTCTTCACCGGCAGCCCGGTGCAGGCCGCCAGCTGCCCAATGGTCCATGTGATCTCTTTCACAACTGCTTGAACCTCCAGTGCACGGGAGCTCTTAGCGTACGAAGTGCCGGTCGAGCACGAGCCACCAGAATCCGGCCAACACATCACATCACCCATCTCACGTGCCTCATGTGAGAACTAACCAGAGGGGAACGCATCATGCGTATCCGTCACATAGTCAGTGCGGGCGCTGCCGCTGCCGCACTCACGCTCGGTGTCACGTTGCCGGCCTTCGCCGACGGTCACGCCGCGGTCGCCGCCGACCAGGCAGCTGCCGCGAAGCGGAAGGTCGTGGTCTTCCAGGACGCCAAGTACAAGAACAGGAGCACGACCTTCACCAAGAACAT
>NZ_JBEZJZ010000133.1:0-21739 GCF_040651455.1 Streptomyces sp. NPDC048483 | reverse complement strand
TTCGCCGGCCGCGCCGACCACCAGGTCAAGGTCCGCGGCTTCCGCATCGAACCCGGCGAGATCGAGACCGTCCTCACCGCCCACCCGGGCGTCGCCCACGCCGTGGTGATCGCCCGGCAGGACCGGCCGGACGCGCCGGAGGACCGCAAGCTCGTCGCCTACGTCGTGCCCCGTACGGGCGTTCCGGGCCGGCGCGATCACGGACTGGAGCAGGGCCATGTCGGCGAGTGGCGGGAGATCTACGACGCGCTGCCCGTCGCCGCCGGCCGGGCCGCGTTCGGGCAGGACTTCACCGGCTGGAACAGCAGTTACGACGCGGCGCCCCTCCCCGAGGAGCAGATGCGGGAGTGGCGCGATGCGACCGTGGCGCGGATCCGGGAGCTGCGGCCCCGCCGGGTCCTGGAGGTCGGGGTCGGCACCGGGCTGCTGCTGTCCCAGCTCGCCCCGGACTGCGCGGCGTACTGGGCGACCGACTTCTCGGCCACGGCGGTCGATGCCCTGGCCGGGAAGGTGAGCCGGGAGCGCGGGCTCGCCGACCGGGTCGTCCTGCGGCACCAGCCCGCGCACGACACCGACGGTCTGCCGGTCGGCACCTTCGACACGATCGTGCTCAACTCGGTCGTCCAGTACTTCCCGACCGCGGACTACCTGCTGGACGTCGTCCGGCGGCTGATGGCGCTGCTCGCTCCCGGCGGGCGGCTGTTCATCGGCGACGTGCGCAATCTGCGGCTGCTGCGGCCGCTGGCGACCGCGGTCCAGCTGCACCGGGCCGCTCCCGATACGGAGGTGGCGGCGGTCCGTCGCGCGGTCGAGCAGGCCGTCCTGGTCGAGAAGGAACTCCTGGTCGATCCGGAGTTCTTCACCGTCCTGCCGGAGCGCGTCGACGGCATCGGCGCGGTCGCGGTCGAGGTCAAGCGCGGCCGTCACCACAACGAACTGACGCGGTACCGCTACGACGTCACCCTGCACAAGCACCCGGTCACGCCGCTGCCGTCCGACGACGCCGTCGAGGTGGCGTGGGGCGGGCAGGTGAGCGGGCCGGACGAACTGCGCGCACTCCTTGGGGCGGACGGTCCGGCGATCGTCCGGGTCACCGGCGTGCCGAACAGCCGCGTGGTACGGGAAGCCGGGCTGGCCCGCGCCGTGCGGCACGATGACGCCCCGCTCGCGGGCCTGCTGGCGCGGCTGCACGCTCCGCTGGACGACGACCTGGGCGACGGCGTGCCCGACCTGGAGGCGTTCCACGGGCTCGGCGCGGAGTGCGGCCGCCGGGTGGGCATCACCTGGTCCGCCACCGCGGACGACGCCGTCGACCTCGTCTTCACGGACCCGGCGCGGCTGCCCGAAGGCGCCGCGGGCGCCCCCGGCCGGCTGTGCCGACCGGCCGGCGCCGTGCGCACGCCCCTGACCAACAACCCGGCCGGCGGCCGCGGTACCGGCGCTCTGGTCGCCGAGCTGCGCGAGCGGACGCGGGAGCGGCTGCCCGAGTATCTCGTGCCCTCGGCCTTCGTGGTGCTCGACGCCCTGCCGCTGACCGCCGGCGGCAAACTGGACCGGGCCGCACTCCCGGCGCCCGACCTCGGTTCCTCGGGACCCGGACGGGCACCGCGCAGCCCGCAGGAGCAGCTCATCGCCGAGCTGTTCGCCGAAGTGCTGGGCCGGGGCGAGGTCGGCGTCGAGGACAACTTCTTCGACCTGGGCGGGCATTCGCTGCTGGCGACCCGGCTGGTGTCCCGGATCCGCGCGGCCCTCGGCGCCGAACTCGACGTGCGCGTCCTGTTCGAGGCGCCGACCGCGGCCGGGCTCGCCGAGCGGCTCGACGAGGCCGGCGACACCCGGCCCGCGCTTTCCGCCGTCGAGCGGCCGGCGCACGTGCCGCTGTCGTTCGCGCAGCGCCGCCTGTGGTTCCTGCACCAGATGGACGGCCCCGGCGCCACCTACACCATGCCGCTGGCGCTGCGGCTCACCGGGCCGCTCGACCGGGGTGCCCTGCAGCGGGCGCTCGCCGATGTGGTGGCCCGCCACGAGAGCCTGCGCACGGTGTTCCGCGAGGTGGGCGGCGTGCCGTATCAGCACGTCCTGGACCCGTCGGAGGCGCGCCCCGGCCTGCCGGTCACCGGGACCGACGAGGCCGGGCTGCCGGAGCGCCTGGGCGCGTCGGTACGGCGCGGCTTCGACCTCGCCGCCGAACTGCCGCTGCGGGCCGAGCTGTTCCGCACCGGTGCCGATGAGCATGTCCTGCTGCTCGTCGTGCACCACATCGCCGGTGACGGCTGGTCCATGGGGCCGCTGTCGCGCGACCTGGCGACCGCGTACGCGGCCCGCTGCGGGGGTACGGCACCGGACTGGGCGCCGCTGCCCGTACAGTACGCCGACTACACCCTGTGGCAGCGGCAGTTGCTCGGCGAGGCGTCCGACCCGCAGAGTCGGCTGGCGGCCCAACTCGCCTACTGGAGCGAGTCGTTGGCCGGACTGCCCGAGCAGCTGCAGCTGCCCGCCGACCGGCCCCGGCCCGCCACGGCCTCCCAGCGCGGTGCCCAAGTTCCGCTACGGATCGACGGGGAGCTGCACCGGCGCCTGCGCGAGGTGGCCACCGCACAGGGCGCAAGCATGTTCATGACGCTGCAGGCCGGACTCGCCGCACTGCTGAGCCGGCTCGGCGCCGGGGACGACATCCCGATCGGCAGCCCCATCGCCGGACGTACCGACCAGGCGCTCGACGACCTCGTCGGGTTCTTCGTGAACACCCTGGTGCTCCGGACCGATACCGCCGGCGACCCCAGCTTCACCGAACTGCTGGGCCGCGTACGGGAGAAGGCGCTGGCCGCCTACGCCCACCAGGACGTCCCCTTCGAGCACCTCGTGGAGGTCCTCAACCCGGCCCGGTCGCTCGCCCACCATCCGCTCTGCCAGGTCATGCTGGCGCTGCAGAACGCGCCGCAGAGCGCCTTCACCCTGCCCGGCCTGGAGACCGGCTACCTGACCGCGCCGACGGACACCGCCCGGATGGACCTGACCTTCAGCCTGGCCGAACAGCACGCGCCGGACGGCAGCCCCGACGGGCTGATCGGGGCGGTGGAGTACGCCACCGACCTGTTCGACCCGTCCACCGTGGTGGCGCTGGTCGCCCGCTGGACGCGGCTGCTGGAGGCGGTGGCCGCCGACCCGCACCGGCCGATCGGCCGGATCGAGATGGTCTCCGCGGACGAACGCCGGCGGCTGCTCGGCCGGCACCACGAGACCGCCGCCGGCCTGCCCGCCCGCGGCCTGCCGGAGCTGTTCGCCGCGCAGGTGCGAGCCACCCCCGACGCGGTCGCGGTCGTCTCCGGCGACACCACACTCAGCTACGCAGCGCTCGACGCGCGCGCCAACCGCCTTGCCCAGGCGCTCATCGGCCAGGGGGCGGGCCCGGAGACACCGGTGGCGGTTCTGCTGGAGCGCTCGGCGGAACTGGTCGTGGCCGTCCTCGCGATCGTCAAGGCGGGCGCGGCCTACGTCCCGCTGGACCCGCGCTTCCCGTCCTCCCGTATCGATCTCGTCGTCCGGGAGACCGGCGCCGCGCTGATCCTCACCGAGGACGTCCTGACGGCGCTGAGCCGGAGCGGGGCCGCCGACGCGGACCCTGCCGTCGTCTGCCACCCCGACCAGCTCGCCTACGTCATGTACACCTCGGGGTCCACCGGCCGCCCCAAGGGCATCGGCATCACCCATCACGACGTGGCGGGTCTGGCACTGGCGCCGTGCTGGCGCGGGGGTGCCCAGGAGCGGGTGCTGTTGCACTCGCCGACCGCCTTCGACGCCTCCACGTACGAGATGTGGGTGCCGCTGCTGAACGGCGGCCGGATCGTCGTCGCGCCGCCCGGCCGGCTGGACTCCCGCGCGCTGTGCCGGGCGATTGCCGACGGCGGGGTGACCGGGCTGTGGCTGACCGCCGGCCTGTTCCGCCTGATGGCCGACGAGCGGCCGGACGGCTTCGCCGGGGTGCGGGAGGTGTGGACGGGCGGCGACGTCGTCTCGGCCGCCGCGGTCGCCCGGGTGCTGGACGCCTGCCCGGACAGCCGCGTCGTCAACGGCTACGGACCGACCGAGACGACCACCTTCGCCGCACACCACCGGATGTCCGCGCCTGCGGACACCGGGCGCGGCGTGCCCATCGGCCGCCCGATGGCGGACATGCGGCTGTATGTGCTCGACGCCGGGCTGCGCCTGGTCCCGCCGGGCGCGGTCGGCGAGCTGTACATCGCGGGGACCGGCCTGGCCCGCGGCTACCTGGGCCGGCCGGGGATGACCGCCGAGCGGTTCGTCGCCGATCCGTACGGACCGGCCGGGGCGCGGATGTACCGGACCGGCGACTTCGCGCGGTGGCGGGACGACGGTGCCCTCGAGTTCGTGGGGCGCGCCGACGACCAGGTCAAGATCCGCGGCTTCCGCATCGAGCCCGGGGAGACCGAGGCTGTGCTCGCCGGGTGCCCGGGGGTCGCTCAGGCGGCGGTCGTGGCGAGTGAGCACCGGCCGGGCGACACACGGCTCGTCGGCTACCTGGTACTTGCCCCCGGCGCGACGGCCGAGCCGGACGACCTCGCGGACCGGCTCCGCCGGGATCTGCCCGACTACCTGGTGCCCTCGGCGTTCGTCGTCCTGGACGCGCTTCCGCTCACCGCCAACGGCAAGCTGGACCGGCGCGCGCTGCCGGCCCCGGAATACGGCACGTCCGGCACCGGACGCCCCCCGAGGACGCCGCAGGAACAGGTGCTCTGTGATCTGTTCGCCGAGGTGCTCGGCCGGGACCAGGTCCGTATCGACGACAGCTTCTTCGACCTCGGAGGACACTCGCTGCTCGCCGCCCGCCTGGTCTCCCGCGTCCGCGAGACCCTGGGTGTCGAACTGGGCCTGCGCACCATGTTCGAGGCCCCCACGGTGGCGGCCCTGACCGAGCGCCTGGCGATCAGCGCCCCCGACGACGCCTTCGAGGTGCTGCTGCCGCTGCGCCCCACGGGCCGTGGCACCCCGCTGTTCTGCATCCATCCCGGTGGCGGGATCAGCTGGTGCTACTGCGGCCTGATGAACCATCTGGACCCGGCGCACCCGGTCTACGCGATCCAGGCCCGCAGCCTCGGGCGACCCGAGCCCCGGCCCGCCTCGTACGAGGAGATGGCGGCCGACTACGTCGACCAGATCCGCAAGGTCCAGCCCGAGGGCCCCTACCTGCTGCTCGGGTGGTCCGCCGGCGGACTGATCGCGCACGCGATCGCGACGGAGCTCCAGCGGCAGGGGCAGCGGACGGCGCTGCTGGCCATCCTCGACGCGTACCCGGTGAGCGACCTCGTCTTCGACGAGCCTCCCGTCCCGACCGAGCGGGACGTTCTGGTGGGCATGCTCGACTGCGATCCGCAGGAACTGGGCCATGACCCGCTGACGTATCCCCAGGTCGCCGAGATCCTGCAGGGCCGGGGCAGCGCACTGGCCAGCCTGACGGAGCGTCACATCGAGGCGGTCGTCGCGATCATGATCAACAACGCCCGGCTCGCGCTCACCTTCAAGCCCGCCCGGTTCGACGGCGACCTGCTCCTGTTCAACTCCACCATCGACCGGGATCAGGACTCCCCCGGCGCGGACGTCTGGCGCCCCTACGTCACCGGCCGGATCGAATCCCACGACATCACCGCACGCCACGACCGTATGACCCGGCCGGGCTCGCTCTCCCAGATCGGCCCGGTACTCGCCGCAAAGATCGCCGAGATCACCCGGCACATCCCGACGGACAACCAGGAGGACCAATGACCAACCCCTTCGAGGACCACGACGCCACCTACCTCGTGCTTGCCAACGACGAGGCCCAGTACTCCCTGTGGCCGTCCTTCGCCGATGTACCCGACGGCTGGCGCACCGCCCATCCCGAGGACACCCGCGCCGCGTGCCTGGAGTACATCGAGCGGACCTGGACCGATATGCGCCCGAAGAGCCTCGTCGAGGCCATGAACGGCCGTCAGTAGCGGGGCGGGACGGACCGGCAGAACGGCAGCTCATGAATTCACCCCTCACCACCGACTCCACTTCACCCACCACAGACGCCACTTCACCCACCAAGGACCCCGCTTCCGCGATCGAGGACCCCGCCCGCTCCCTCCCGTCCGGGCCCGACCCGTTCACGGCGGCGATGCAGACCGCGGAGTTCCGCCGCGACCCCTACCCGCTCTACGCCCGGATGCGCCGGGAGTCCCCCGTCCACCGCGGACCGCAGGGCATCTGGTACCTCACCCGCTACGCGGACGTCGAACAGGCCCTGGGCGATCTGCGCCTGTCCAACGACCGCGAGCGGATGACCAGCGCCCTGGTCGCCCGCGACGGCCGGCTGCGCGACCTGAGCCGGCTGACGGCCCGGCTCGGACGGGTGATGAGCAACACCGATCCGCCCGACCACGCCCGGCTGCGCAAACTGGTCAACAAGGCGTTCACCGCGCGCCGCATCGAAGGCCTGCGCGACCGCATCCGGACGCTCGTGGACCGGCTCGTCGACGCGGCCGTGGTGGCCGGGCCCACCATGGACCTGATCGCGGCCGTGGCCGCACCCCTGCCGCACGCCGTGGTCTGCGAACTGTTCGGCATCCCCGCCGGCGACCGCGAGCGCGTCAAGGCCTGGTTCCGCGGACTCGGCCGGATCACCGAGGACATCGAGCGGGCCGAGGTGGTGGTCGGCGAGTTCGAGGAGTACCTGATGTGGCTCGCCGGGCAGCGGCGGACCGCGCCGGGCGACGACCTCATCAGCGGACTGGTCACCGCGCAGGCCCGCGGCGACCAGCTCACCGACGAGGAACTGCTGTCCACCTGCTTCATGCTCATCACGGCCGGCGACGAGACCACCACCAACCTCATCGGCAACGGCACCCTGGCCCTGCTGCGTCACCCCGGCCAACTGGCCCGGCTGCGCGCGGAACCGGGCCTGATCCGCCCGGCCATCGACGAGTTGGTCCGCTACGACAGCCCGACGCAGTCGATCGTCCGCGTCGTCTCCGAGGACGTCACCGTCGGAGGCCGGACCCTGCCCGCCGGGGATCTCGCCTACCTGGTGCTCGCCTCGGCCAACCGCGACCCCGACCGGTTCGCCGACCCGGACCGGCTCGACCTCACACGGCCCGGCAACCGGCATCTGGGCTTCGGCAACGGCCCCCACTTCTGCCTCGGCGCGCCGCTGGCCCGGCTCGAAACGGAGCTGGCCATCGGCACGCTCGTACGGAAGGCACCGGGGCTGCGGCTGGGCGCGGACGAGCTCGCATGGCGCCCCAACCCCCTGCAGCGGCGCCTTTGCGCCCTGCCTCTCGCCTACGCGTCAGGCGCCTGACGTGAACAACAACAAAGGAGAGACGGTAAAAATGGCCCGGGAATTCCGGGTGCGACGTGAGCAGGTACTGCCGGTCGCCCCCGAACAGGTCTGGAAGGCGGTCGCCACCGGCGCCGGAAATCTCGGCTGGCTCTATCCCATGGAAATCGAGCCGCGGGTCGGCGGAACGGTGTCCCGCGGTTCCGCCACGGTCGTCACCTGGGCGCCACCGCACCGGTTCGCCTGCCGCAGCGCCGACGACAACGGCTTTTCCAACACCCTGAGTTACACCATCCACGGGCGGGAAGACGGCGCGGCCGGGCTGTCCATGGGAATCCACTGGGTGCACGAGGGCACCGTCGACGACGGCTGGGACACCAGGGCCGACGCCGCCGAGAAACACATCGACTTCTACCAGCACAGCCTCGCCCAGTATCTGCGGCATTTCGACGGCCGCCCCGCGACCTATGTGAAGGCCACCCGCCCCTCCCCTCCCACGGCGTCCGACACGTTCACCGCCGTGCGCAAGCGGCTCGGCCTGGCCGAGGACGCCGCCGTCGGCGACACCGTACGGATGGACGTCCCCCACGAACTCGGCGGGCCCGTCGAGGCGTTGGTGGACTTTCTCAGCGACGACTTCATCGGCCTGCGCAC
Organism: Streptomyces sp. NPDC048483; assembly: GCF_040651455.1. Lineage (NCBI taxonomy): Bacteria > Bacillati > Actinomycetota > Actinomycetes > Kitasatosporales > Streptomycetaceae > Streptomyces > Streptomyces sp. NPDC048483. The sequence continues at coordinate 13,767 of NZ_JBEZJZ010000133.1, read as the reverse complement.
GGGCGACGGGCTGTACCGCTTCTACAACGGCAGCGTCTGGAACTGGCCCCTCTGGCTCGGCCACCACCTCTTCGCCGACGACGTCGGTGACGCCGACGAGGAGCGGGCCGCGCAGGCGTGGCACGCCTGGCTGGCGGAAGCGGCACCGTAACCCATCCCCTACAGATCGGAGAGTCTCACCGATGGAAAAACTGGAAACGCTCCTCTATTCGGCCGAACTCATCCATCAGGACGGCGTCTACAAGCTGGTCGTCACGGATCGCCTGCGGGGCACCGTACAGACCTCCCAGGTATCGAAAAAGGCCGTGGAGAAACTCCCCATGTTTCTCTCCATGCTGAATTCCCGGCAGTTCAGTGCGTTCCGGTGAGGAAGGAGGAGACGCCACGATGACATTGACACAGCGGTCCGCGGGCGCGACGGCCGGAATCGGGACCGTAACCGGGAACTGGTTCCGGGTGCACCGGTGCGCGGCGCGGCCGCCCAGGCTCCGCCTCGTCTGCTTTCCGCACGCCGGCGGCACGGCCCAGCTGTTCCATGACTGGCCCGCGCGGCTGCCCCGGGACGTGGAGCTCCTCGCCGTCCGCTATCCGGGCCGGCAGGACCGGCTCGCGGAAGCCTGCTTCGAAGACATGGACATGCTCGCCGATGCGATCACCGCGGCCCTGAAGCCGCACCTGGACCGGCCGGTTGCGCTGTTCGGGCACAGCATGGGTGCCGCCGTCGCCTACGAGGTGGCCGTACGTCTGGAAGCGCATGGCGTCATCGCCGAGCGGCTGCTGGTGTCCGCGCGCGTCGCCCCGCACCGGGCCGGAGCCGCCGAAACGCACCGGAGCGACGACGAGACGCTGATCGCCCGGGTCCGCGCCCTGGGCGACTACCACGCGGAGGTCTACGACATCCCGGAGCTGCGGGAGCTGCTGCTGCCCGCCCTGCGCGCCGACTACCGGCTCATCGAGACCTACCGCCCCGAGACCCCCCGGCCTCTTCGCTCACCGATCACGGCCTATGCCGGGCGGGACGACGGCAGTTGCGCCCCCGACGCCGTACGCGCCTGGTCGGACCTGACCGCGCCCGGCGGGTTCGCGCTCCGTTCGTTCCCCGGCGATCACTTCTACCTCGTGCCCCACGAGGCCGAGCTGGTCGCCGACGTCGCCGGCCGCCTGTAGCGGGCGTCGAGCACACGACCGCGCCGCCCGTCCCCCTCAACCGGCCATCGTCAGCGCATCACACAGAGGAGAGCCAGACACCATGCACAGCATCCAGCACGAGGAGCGGTCCGCCGACGGCACGGTGCCCGCCCCGGCAGCAGCCGGACCCACCGGCACGGGACAACCACCGCACGAGCCGTACCTCTTCGCCCAGGACCTGCTCGCAAGGCCGGCCGAGGGCTACGGCGCGATGCGCGAGCAGGGCCCGGTCGTCCGCGGCTGGCTGACGGATGACCAGCCCGTGTGGCTGATCACCAGGTACGACGACGTACGCGACGGCCTGCGCGACGGACGGTTCGTCAACAGCCCCGATGCGATCCCTGACCACACCGGCGACGATCCGCGCAGGATGCTGGTGGACATGCTGAACCTGCCGGAGGAGGTGCAGCGCTACTTCCTCGTCTCGACCCTGGACATCGACCCCCCGGACCACACCCGGCTGCGCGGCGCGGTGGGGCGCGCCTTCAGCGCCCGCCGGATGAAGGCCCTGCGGCCGCGCATCGAGCGGCTCGCCGGCGAGCTGCTGGCCGACCTCCAGCGCCGCTCCGAGGACGGTGTGGTGGAGTTCGCCGAGGGCTGCGCGTACCCGCTGGCGATCACCGTCATCTGTGAGCTGGCCGGTGTCCCCGAGGAACACCGCGCAGTTTTCCGACGGTGGGGCGACGACATTCTCGTCATGGACCCGGAACGGCTGCGGGTGTCCTCGCCCGCCGTGATCGGCACCGTCCACGAGCTGCTCCGCCAACGGCGCGCGGAACCGGCGGACGACTTGCTGAGCACGCTGGCCGCCAGTGGGGCCGACACCAAGTTCCCGCTGACGGAGGAGGAGGCCGTCGCCATGGCGCTGAACGTGGTCATGGCCGGCTACGACAACACCGCGCAGCTCATCATCAACAGCGTCGCCGCCCTGATGACCCACCCCGACCAGCTGCGGCTCCTCCGCGACCGTCCGGACCTGCTGCCGGGCGCCGTCAACGAGTTCGTCCGGTGGTGCGGACCGGACATCTTCGTGCGGATGCGCATCGCCGCCGAGGACGTGGACCTCCACGGCACCCCCATCCGCAAGGGCGACGCCGTGCAGTTCGTCCTGGTCTCCGCCAACCGCGATCCGCGGGAGTACACCGACCCCGACCGCCTCGACGTCACCCGGCGTCCCCATGACGGCTCCGAGGGACACATCGGCTTCGGCCAGGGCATCCACTACTGCATCGGCGCCCACCTCTCCCGTCTGCAGTGCGAAATCACCCTCCGCGCCCTGCTGGAACGCCATCCCGGCCTCCAACTGGCCGTGGCTCCCGAGGAGCTGCGACGCACCGTCATCCCCGGTGCCGCCCCGCGCCTCGGGCGCCTGCCGCTGCGCCTGTGATCACCGCGGTGGGGCGTCGGTTCCAGGAGAGGACACGGTCCCGGGAGCAGACACAGTCCCGGGAGAGTGCACGGTTCCGGGAACGCTGGCGATCGCGATCATGGCGACGTCGTCGCCCAGGTTCCCGTCGGCGTACCGGAGCAGGTCGTCGTGGAGACGCCGGACGAGGGAGGGCGGGTCGATCTCGTTCCACGAGGCCACGCGATCGATCAAGGGGTAGAAGGTGCCCTCGTGGTTGCGGGCCTCGATCACTCCGTCGGTGTAGAGCAGGAGGACGTCGCCGGGCTCGAAGCCGAACGTCGCGGCCTCGTACTCGCTCTCCGATGGAGCGCTCAGGCCCAGGGGAGGCGCGGGCTCGGGGACCTCGAGTGTGCGGACCTTGTCGTGACGCAGCAGCAACGGCGGCGGGTGCCCGCAGTTCACCATCGTGAGGACGGGGTCGTTGTGGTGGACATCCATGACCAGCGCGGTGACAAATGACTCCTCGGACTCGGGGTCGCCGTCACCGAGGTGGGTCGCGTTCCAGTACACGGAGTTCCCCAGGTGGGCCACGATGGCCGGCAGGGAGAGGTTCCGATAGGCGGCGCCCTGGAACGCCCCGATCAGCACCGCGGCCTCCCCGATGGCGGACAGGCCCTTGCCGCGGACGTCGCCGACGACCACGCGGGTGGCGCCGGGCGTGGGCACCGCCGCGTAGAGGTCACCGCCGATCTGGGCCTCGGCCTCCGCCGCGATGTACGAAAACGCGATCTGCAGCGGCCCGATCCGCTCGGGCAGCGGCCGCAGCAGCACCTGCTGTGCCGCGACGGCCACCGACTGCACCTGGGTCAGCCGCCGCTGGTGCCGGTCCCGGACATAGCGGAAGACCGTGACCAGTACAGAAATCAAGAGCAGGGCGGCGATCTGCGCCTGGTGGTTCGGGGTCATCAGTCCGCCGTGCAGATGGCCGATGACGACCTGCGCCGCCACGGCCAGGGCCCCGACGGCGCCGGTGAGGGCGGGGCCGGCGAAGGAGGCGGTGATCGCGGGCGCCGCGACCAGGAACGGGCCCAGGTGGATGCTCGTCGGGGCGTTGATGTCGATCACCGTGACCGCCACGATGATCGCCAGCGGCACGGCCAGAAGCCCATGACTCAACCGCCAGGACCTGCCGAGGCGGGCGAGAGCGCGCCAGACACTCATACCTCCTCCCTACACCTGCGACGCCCCTCCCGCCCCATGGGCAACGGTCATACGGCACAGAACCCGATTTTGAGAATGGCATCCATTTTCATATAGCCTCGTGGCCGTCATCATCACCACGCGATGCAGGAGATCACCATGGCCGTTCCCAAGCGGAGAATGTCCCGCAGCAACACCCGCCACCGCCGTGCCCAGTGGAAGGCCACCACCCCCCAGCTCGTGCCCATCACCGTCGACGGCTCCGCCTACCTGGTACCGCAGCGGCTGGCCAAGGCGTACGCGCGCGGCCTGCTGCACCCTGGGCAGTGAACCGGGTACGTGGCGGACCGCGCATGCGCGGACGTCATAGGCCGTCGCCGCCCATGTCGTCCTCGTCGAGGGCCTCGTTCAGCTCCACGAACGCCTCCTGGGCTCGTTCGGCCAAGTGGCGCGGGCAGAGCCACAGGTCACGAGCGGTGACGTCGTCGGGCGCGGGGAACTCGTCGGGCGCGTAGAGGTGGCTAAGGACGGGCACGACGTCCTCCTCGGCCTCGGGGTGGTTGTCGCCGTGCGGGCACTCGGTGTTGAGCGGGGTGGTGTCCACCGTGCGCAGCGCGTCGCGCAGTTCCGTCCCCACGTTGTAGGGCAGCTCCCAGTCATCGGCGTCCCAGAGCATCACCAGCAGCAGAATGGCCCGCTCGCGCGGATCGTCCGTGGCGTCGCTCAGGAATCGGCGGGCCGCCCACACGGCGATGTCGTGGCCGTCGATGTCGTTGTCGTCGACGTCGGAATCGGCAGGGGCCATCAGCCGGGCCAGCCGGTCGATGGCGAGGCGGCCGTCCGGGCGCAGGCACTCCGTATCGATGGCGGCCGTTTCCCTGGGGGCGAACATCTCGTCGTGGCCGTACCGCAGTTCGCCGAGCGCATCGACGGCGAGCGAGTGCAGAAAGGCGGGACACAGCCATCCCTGGAGCTTCTGGCTGCCGTTGCTTTGGGCCAGTTCTGCGCGGCCGCCGGGGCTGCGCAGGTAGAAGCCATCGCTCGCCGCACCCGAGGGGTCCGAGTCTGGCGTCGGATGCTCGTCGGGGGTGTGGGCGCAGGTGCTGCCCGCAAGCTGGGCCAGGACGTTCTCCAGCCCCTCGATCATGTCGTCGAGGGCTCCGGGAACGGTGATCCGGCCCGAGGTGGCGTACCACTGGCTGGCGTGCATGGCCGCTACGTAGCCGGCGCGCACGCCCTTGGTCGGGTGGTCCGGCAACGAGCCGGCCAGACCGGACAACTCATCGGCCGGGTCGGAGGAGGGGTAGTCGCAGAGGGTGGCGGAGAGCCACCTGAGGCTGTCCCGGTCGCGGCTGGGGATGATCGCCGGGATGCCCGTCGCGCTGAAGGGCGCAAGGACATCGGCGGTGATCCGTGCGAAGCCCGCAACATTCGCCGGGCACCGCCACGCGTCGGCGTCGTCCATGTCGTCGTCGGACCCGGTCTGTACCACTTTGCGCAGGTCGGGGAGGAGGAAGGCGATCCGGTCATCCTCGATCTGGTCCAGTGCCGTGGTGAAGGGGTGGTGCTTGTGCGCGCAGTTCCGGCCGCCGAGTGCCCGGTCCGCGGCGAGCAGTGCCTCTACGGCGGCGCGCTCCATGCCCTCCCCCGGCTGCCATGCGACGTACGACGCCATCGTCGCCAGCCCGAAGGTCCACAGGATCGACTCTTCGCCACCGGGGTCGGCGGCGAGCCTGCGCGCGCAGTCGAGGACGAGCGGGTCCGCGGTGGCGCGCTCGGACGAAGGGCCGACGGCCTTCCAGGCTGTGATCAGGTCGTCGAGCGGGAGCGGGGGGTGCAGGTGAGGCTGGGGGTGGGCGTCAGGCTGGGAGTCGGGCGCGGAGTTATGGATCATGCTGGTGACGACGAACGGGTGGTCGCCTCGGTTCCGTCGTTTGCAGATGGCGAAGCGGTGGGCCGCGCCCCATGGGCGGCCCACCGCTTCGGCGTCTTCGCGCGCTCCCGGCGCGGCCGGCCTCAGACGGTGGCAGGTTCCGGCGGGAGGAGGTGGTCGCCGGTCTTGTCGGTGGTCAGGCACAGCGAACAGACCATCGCGTCGTGGGTGTGGCAGGCGGCCAGATCCGGTCGCTCGAAGCTCTGGCGGCACACATGGCATGCGTACGTCGTGGCGCTGGGGTTGCCGTCCGGGTCGAGGAGCGCTTCGGCTATGCCATCGTCGGTGCGGCGCAGGTAGTAACGGCCCTTGGTCAGCACCGCTGTGAGCGGGGTGAGGACACAGGCGATCAGGGCCGCGGCGACCGGCGAGTAGGGCTGGAGAGCGTCACCGAGGACGTGGAAATACATGGCGATCGACAGGCCGGAGGCGGCGACGAACGCCACCACTCCCACCGGATTGACCGCGTAGAGCATGCCGCGGCGGAACTCGGGCGTCTGCGGGGAGAGTTTGAGCACGTACTTGTTGACGATGATGTCGGTGGCGACGGTCACGACCCAGGCGATGGCGCAGTTGGAGTAGAACCCGAGGATGGAGTTGAGGACGCTGAACATGTCCGTCTCCATCAGCGCCAGCGCGAACGCCAGGTTGAGCAGCACGAAGACCATGCGGCCGGGGTAGTGCTTGGTGATCCGGGTGACGGAGTTGGTCCACGCGAGCGAGCCCGAGTAGGCGTTGGTCACGTTGATCTTGATCTGGCTGATCACTACCAGGACCACGGCCAGCGGGATCACCAGCCAGGAGGGCAGCATCGCGTCGAAGGCACCCCGGAACTGCTGGATGGGCTCGGTGGCCGCGGCGGGCCCCACCTCGGCGAGGATGTATACGGCCAGGAACACCCCGATGGCCTGCTTCAGCGCACCGAGCACCACCCAGCCCGGACCGGCCATGACCACGGCGGTCCACCAACTGCGCCGGTTCTCCGGGGTCTTGGGCGGCATGAACCGCAGATAGTCGATCTGCTCGCCGATCTGCGCGATCAGCGACAGACACACGCCCGCGCCCAGCAGCACCGAGGCGGTGTTGAGGCCGCCGTCGCCGTCGGTCCCGGCGTACGACAGGAAGCGGTTGATCGTGCCCGGGTCGGTGGTGACCAGATACAGCAGGGGGCCCACCATCAGGAGCAGCCAGATCGGCGTGGTCCACACCTGGAGCTTGCTGAGTGCCTTCATCCCGTAGATCACCAGCGGGATCACCATCAGGGTGGAGACCAGATACCCCAGCCACAGCGGCAGTCCGAGACCCAGGTTCAGGCCCTGCGCCATGATCGAGCCTTCGAGGGCGAAGAAGATGAAGGTGAAGCTGGCGAAGATGACGCTCGTCAGCACCGAGCCGTAGTAGCCGAACCCGGCACCGCGGGTGATCAGGTCCAGGTCGATGTTGTAGCGGGCGCCGTAGTACGCGAGGGGGAAGCCGGTGAGGAAGATGACCACTGCCGCGACGGCGATGGCGGCGAGCGCGTTCCCGGTACCGTGGGTGAGGCCGATGCCGGCGCCGATGGAGAAGTCGGCCATGTAGGCGATGCCGCCGAGCGCGGTGGTCGCCACCACCATCGGGGTCCACCGGCGGTAACTACGCGGAGCGAACCGGAGGGTGTAGTCCTCCAGGGTCTCCTTGGCGGCTGTGTCCGTGGCTACCGTGCCCTCGGTCGCCGACTCCCTGGCGGCCGTGTCCGTGGCTACCGTCTGCCCGGCCCCGGACCGCTCTTCGAGCGCCGGCCCGGACCGGACATCTTCCGCTGCCGTGGGTGGGGGAACACTCATGCCACGCCTCCTGGGGGGGGGTGATCGGGCCTGCGCTGTGTCCCCGCTTGGCACCGTTGACAGGAGGGGAGGAGGGGAGCCCGCTCGGGGATGTCCGGGCGCGGGCAGCTGAGACGGCAGTACGGCTCGCACCGGTGCGGGTCTCCGGGGCCCCTGCGTCAGGGCGGACCGTGCCGGACCGGTGGGTCCGTGTGGGTGTCCGTCAGAAGAACGCTAGGTACGGCGTATTTCATGGCCCGTCCCACCATGTGAAGGGGAGATTTCCGGGATCTCACGGCGCATGCAGCCGGGCCTGGGCGGACGCCGGCGGAGTACAAGCACTCCGGGGGCACGTGCCGTCGCTGCCGTTCAGGTCAGAGTGAATCCGGCCTTGAGCGCGGCGTCCGAGCTGTTGCCCGCGTAGATCTCGAACTCCCCCGGCTCCACAAGGAATTCCCCGCGGAGGTCGTTGGTGTGGAAGCCCAGTTCCTGCCGTCCCAAGGTGAAGCCCACCCGCCGCCGCTCGCCCGGCTTCAGGTGCACCCGGGAGAAGCCGACGAGTCTGCGTACGGGCTGGACGACACTGGCGACCTTGTCGCGAAGGTAGAGCTGGACGACCTCGTCGCCCGCGCTTGCGCCGGTGTTCTCGACCTGCACGGTGGCCCGGACCGTCGCCCCGCCGTCGGCGACGCTCTTCGCCCGCAGGACCTCGGCCGACAGCTTCAGGCCGGAGACAGTGAACGTGGTGTAGCTGAGGCCGTGTCCGAAGGGATAGAGCGGGGTGTGCGGAATGTCCAGGTACTTCGAGGTGTACTTGTTCTCCGGGTCGAAGGGGCGGCCGGTGTTCTCGTGCGCGTAGTAGAGCGGGAGCTGGCCGGCCGAGCGGGGGAAGGTCGCGGGCAGCTTGCCGCCGGGGTTGACCTTGCCGAAGAGGACGTCGGCGACGGCATGGCCGCCCTCGATGCCGGGATGCCACGCCTGGAGAATCGCGTCGGCCTCGTCGGCAATGCCGGTGAGCACCAGCGGTCGGCCCGAGAGGACCACGACGGCCACCGGCGTACCGGTGGCGGCGACCTCCGCCACCAACTGCGCCTGGACGCCGGGCAGGGTGATGTCGCTGCGGGCGGCGGCCTCGCCGCTCTGTGCGGCCTTCTCCCCCACGACGACGACCACGGCATCGGCGGCCCGGGCCGCCGCAACCGCTTCGTCGAACGAGCCGGTGTCATCGCCCTCCACCGCGCATCCGCGGGCGAAGCGCACGGTGGCGGAGGGGGCGGCCTGCTTGATGCCCTCCAGTACGGACACCGCGGGGAACAGGGCGGCGCCGATGCTCGCCCATGTGCCGTGCAGTTCCTTGGTGTCATCGCCGAGCGGACCGACGACGGCGAGGGACCCGGCCTTTGCGGACAGTGGCAGGGTCTTTTTCTCATTGCGCAGCAGGACCATGGAGCGGGCGGCCGCGGTCCGTGCCGCCGACCGGGCCGCGGCGCTCGGTTCGGTGATCTCCGCGGCCTCATCGGCGTAGGGGTGCGCGAAGAGTCCGGCGCGGAACTTGACGCGCAGCACCCGGGCGACGGCATCGTCCAACCGCTCGCGGCTGATCTTCCCGGCCGCCAGCAGCCGTTTGCCGTGCTGTGCGTACGTGGTGGAGACCATCTCCATGTCGACGCCGGCGCCCAGGGCGAGGCGGGCGGCGTCGGCGCCGTCGGCCGCGATGCCGTGCGCGATGAGTTCCTGGACGCCGGTGTAGTCGCCGACGACGAAGCCGTCGAAGCCGAACTCCTCGTGCAGGATGTCGTGCAGGGTGTGCCGGTTGGCGTGCGCGGGCACGCCGTTGACGGTGTTGAAGGACGCCATGACGGTGGCGACACCGGCGTCGACGGCTGCCTTGAAGGGGGGCAGACAGACATCGCGCAGCCGCCGCTCGGAGACATCGGCGGTGTTGTAGTCGCGGCCGCCCTCGGGGAAGCCGTAGCCGACGAAGTGCTTGGCGCAGGCGGCGAGCCGGTCCGTGGCGCCGTAGTCCGCACCCTGATAGCCCCGCACCTTGGCGGCGGTCAGTTGCGCCGTCAGATACGGATCCTCGCCGCTGCCTTCGGCCACCCGGCCCCAGCGCGGCTCGCGGCTGACGTCGGCCATGGGTGCAAACGTCCAGTGGATGCCCTGGGAGGCGGCCTCCCGCGCGCTGGTCTCGGCGTCGGAGGCGACCACCTCCGGATCGAAACTGCTGCCCTGGGCGAGGGGTATCGGAAAGGTGGTGAGGTAGCCGTGGATGACGTCCTGCCCGAAGAGCAGCGGGATGGCCAGCCGCGACCGCTCCACGGCGGCGCGCTGGAGGTCGTTGCACTTCTTGGCGCCGGTGAGGTTGAGCACCGAGCCCAGCAGCCCCTTCGCGGCGAGTTCGGCGCACTCCTTGTTCTGGCCGTCGCCGGGCCCGGTGTCCGCGTGCCAGGTCAGCTGCTGGAGCTGCCCGAACTTCTCCTCGACGGTCATTTTGGCCAGCAGCGCCCGGACGCGGCGTTCGGTCTCCGGGTCGCGCGGCGGCCGCGCCACGGCGGGGGATGCCGCGGAGGCGGCGGGCGCTGCCGACGCCCCGGCCGTCCCCGTACCCACGAGAACCGCGGCCCCTGCCGATGCCTTGAAGATGTGACGACGGCTGATCGATCCGGAACCGGACACCGGCGACTCCTCACTGCGTGGGCACACCGCCGACGTGTGAGGACGGGGCGACTCAACCCGCTGATGGCGTACGGCAGTTAAGTCATTCGGCGGTGAGCGCGTCAAGAGATTGAACAGGGAATGAGGAAGTCGGCCCCCTGCCACTTCATGATCTGTAACGAGGGGCGTCCGGGCCCTCACACGCGGGCTGCCGCCCTGAGGTCGTGGTCGAAGGCGCGGATGTCCTCTTCGGTGAGGGAGGTGCGGGTGTGCGCGATGGCCTGGAGGTAGTCGCCGGTCAGCTGGGTCCGGTCGGCGGATTGCTGCGGGCCCACTGCCAGATGTCGCTCGAAGGCGCGCTGCGCGGCGGTGTGGGCCGCGTACTCGATGTCCGCGGGGGTGAAGCGGTCGCTGGCCTCGACCAGTGCGTCGAGCTCGATGCCTGCCGCGCGGTCCGGCCCGATGTAGCGGATCCAGATGGCCCGTCGGGCCTCGGCGTCCGGCGGGCCGACCGGGATCAGGTAGTCGAACCGTCCGGGCCGCAGGAAGGCCGGATCCAGGGAGCGCACGGCATTGGTCGCGCAGATCAGCAGCCTGCGTTTCCCGCGCCGGAACTGCGGGATGAGCTTGAGGAGTTCGTTGGTCACCCGGTGTGCCAGCGTGGTCGGATCCAGCCGCTCGGAGGCGATCTCCTCCGCCTCGTCGAAGAACAGCACGGCCTCCTCCAGATGCTCGACACGCGCGAAGAGCCGCCGCAGTCCGGCCGCCACCCCGTGCGCGTCGTCGGCGAGCTGGTACGGGAACACCTCGATGAACGGCCAGCGCAGCCGGGAGGCGACCGCTCGCGCAAACGTGGTCTTGCCCGTACCCGGCGGCCCGAAGAGCACCACCGCACGCGGCGGCACCAGCCGATAGCGCTCCGCAACCGCCGGATTCTCCAGCGGCAGTACCAGCCGGCGCTCGATCAGCGTCTTCTCCTCGCTCATCCCCGCGATGCCGTCCCACAGGCCCTCGGCCGGCACCTCGCCGCCCAGCTGATCGAGCATGGTGGCCTCGGCCGAGTCCCCGGTCAGCTGCTTCTCGAAGTAGCCCAGATCCGGGCGGCCGGTGTACCCGGAGTTCGCGAAGGCCTGCTCGCCGACCTCCCCCTCCGGCAGCAGCGCTCCGATACGGCGCACCCCCACCTGCCCCAGGCGCTCCTCAAGGGCGGCCAGCAGCGCCGAGCCGATGCCGTGGCGGCGCCACTGACGCGCGATGGCCAGCCGCAGCACCCAGGCCCGCTCCTGGGCCACCGAGGACACCACGGCCCCGACGACCTGGTCCCCCACCACGGCCACCACGGCCGGTGCATCGGCATGCAGGGCGCCCACTACTTCCGCGAGACTCACCGCCGGATCCGCAGTGGTGTCCCGCGCCTCTTCCCAGATACGCACCACCTGGTCCAGGTCGGCTTCCTCGAGACTGCGGACCCGCCATGGAGACATCGGTGCCACCTCCCCGCCCATTTTCCCGCAGGTCACGCCCGTCGGCCCGTCGGGCGGCCGGCACTGCGGCGGCGGCCGCGGAGCGTGGCCGGGCGCCGCCGGTACTCCTGTCGTCCGGCCGGCGGGAGGGGCCGTCGACTGCTCGCCTGCCCCGGGCGGCATACTTGCCCGTCGGCGCGACGCGATCATCCCCGTATCTGAGGAGCAGTCATGGCCGAACAGCCCGCCGCCGAGAAGACGACCTTCACAACGGTCTTCGAGGTGGGCCCCAGCGCCCTGGAGCAGGCCCAGGGCATAGCCGACAGGTTCCAGCACGCGATCGCTCCGGCAACCGTGGACTTCGACTTCGGTGAGATCAGCCGGGTGGCCGACGGCATCCCCGACGGCTCGACCGTCAAGATCATCCGTGGCTGGGGTCTCCAGGAGACGGCTCCCGTCGGCGTCATGGTGCTCTCCCTCAGGGAGGCCGTCCGCCAGGCGCTGACCCACCCCTTCGGCAACCCCGCCTTCTGGGAGAAGGCCGAGGCCGCGCTCGCCGACGCCTTCATCGGCCTCGACGGGCAGGAGGGCACACACCTCTCGTTCTACGAGGAGTCCGCCGACCGCACGAGCTACTACTACAACCTGCTGTTCGCGCTCCAGGACGAGGAGACCGAGAACTTCGTCTACGCCATCGCCTTCTGCGCCGATGTGACCCTCGCGCTGGACGCGGAGAAGGCCCGCCGGCTGACCCTCGACGACGTCGCGCAGTTCGCGATCCGCCTCAACGCGCTCGCCATACGCCAAGAACTCCGCCCCACGGCCTGATCGCCGGCCAGGGCGTGGAGCAGCGCATACGTCCACGCCCTGGCTCGCCGAAGAACCCTGGAGCCCCAAAGAGAACGCCTAGCCGCTCCCGTCAGGGGCGATCGCGAGGATGGCCACGTCGTCGTGGAAGACGCGGGTGTGGCGCGGCAGGTCGGTGTTGAGGAAGTCGATGACGTCGGCCGGGCCGGGGGCGGAGTCGTTGGCGAAGCGGTGGCGGAGCCGGTCGAGGAGGGGGTAGAAGGCACCGTTGTGGTCGCGGGCTTCGACCAGGCCGTCGGTGCAGAGCAGGAGGATGTCGCCGGGGGTGAAGGGGTGGGTGTAGGCGACGGGCTGTTCGTCGGCCAGGGCGCCCAGGCCGAGTGGCAGGGCGGGTGGTCCGATGAGGGCGGTCACCTCTCCCTGGGAGATCAGGACCGGCTCGATGTGCCCGTGGTTGACGATTGTCACCCGTCGGGCCGGGGCGTCGTACTCGACCAGAGCGGCGGTGACGAACAGCTCGTCGTCGCGGATCTCATCGGCCTGCCGGGCCATGCTCCGTTCCATGCGCTGGGCGACGGACGGCAGGTCCCTCTCGACGTAGGCGGCCTCGCGGAACGTGCCGAGGATGCAGGCGACGGCGCGTACGGCCTTCAGCCCCTTGCCGCGGACATCGCCGATGACGGCGCGCTCACCGGCCTCGGTGGCGCGGATGTCGTAGAGGTCGCCGCCGACCATGGTGCCGACCTCGCCCGACCGGTAGAGACCCGCCGCGAGCACCTGTCCCACGTGCTGCGGCACCGGCCGCAGCAGGGTCCGCATCAGGGCTTCGGCCACCGAGTTGGCGCGCACCAGGTGCCGCTCCTGGCGCTGGCGGTGGGCGGCCAGCGCCACGCCGAGAATGCCGACCAGGGTGGTGGCGATGTACGCGGCGACATGGTGGCTTTCCCACAGCAGGTGGGCGTTACGGCCCGCGCAGCACGGGGTGCCCGCCAGAACGCCCTCGAACGCGACGGCGAAGACCGTCACGGCGGCGACGCCCACGGGGCCGAGGGTGTAGGCCGCGGTCACCGGCAAGGCGACGAGCAGGAAGCTCACGGGCCACGGCGTAGGGGTGACGGGTTCGAGCGCCAGCACGAACGCGACGTAGGCCAGCGGCAGCCAGCGCATCCACGCGGTCGGCCGCAGCGCCTCGAAGCCGTGGTTGTCCACCAGTACGGTGCGCCCGCCGGACGATTGGCCGCGGCCGGGGCGTCTCACGGCCTGCCCCGGGGTTGTGGCGTCCGCGGACACAGGATCCGGCCGGCACCGGGCCGACGTCCGCACCGGGACCGGAAGGTGCAGCCGACGATCATGACGGACCCGCTCAAG
>NZ_JBEZJZ010000132.1:0-21870 GCF_040651455.1 Streptomyces sp. NPDC048483 | reverse complement strand
ATGAACGCCATCGCCGCCGAGGCCGGGATCACCAAACCGATCCTCTACCGGCACTTCGGCGACAAGGGCGGGCTGTACCGCGCGCTGGCCGTACGCCTTGGCGACGTCCAGACCGCCGGCCGCCGTGGCGGTCGTGGCCAGGGCCACCGCGGCCAGCGGCGCGGGGACCACCTGCACCTTGGCTGGCAGCTTCTTCCACACCATGAGCACAACGATGGTGCCGAGGCCGACCGCGAAGGCGGTCAGGGCGGAGCTGCTGGTGGCAATGTCGGCAACCAGCCCCGGGATGCCGATGATTTTGTCCACGCCCGAGCGCGGCTGTGCGACGCCGGCCATCGTGTACAACTGGCCGAAGAGGAGCACCAGTCCGATGCCGGCCAGCATGCCCTGCACGACCGCGACGGAGATCGCCCGGAACCAGCGGCCGAACCGCAGGAGTCCGAGGGCGATCTGGAACACTCCGGTGGCCAGCACGAGGGCACCGAGCATGCCCAGGCCGAACTCCCGGACGGCCTCGAAGACAAGCACGGTCAGACCCGCGGCGGGTCCGCTGACCTGCAGGCTGCTTCCGGGCATGAAGCCCACGACCAGACCGCCGACGATGCCGGTGATCAGGCCGAGTTCGGCAGGCACGCCCGACGCCACGGCCACACCGACACACAACGGCAGGGCCACGAGGAAGACGACGAGTGAGGCGAGTAGGTCCTGGCGGAGGACTGCCGGCTTCTTGAAAGCGGAAAAGGCGGAAAACATCGCAGAGGATCCCTTGGTCTTCGTTGCGGGCCGGTTCACAGGGGTCCGAACGACAGGTCGCCCTCTTCGGGCCGGTGCACGGTCACCGCGCCCGTGTGCACCTCGTAGTACCAGGCGTGCAGGGAGAGCGTCCCCTCGTCGATCCGCTCTCTGACGCAGGGGTAGTGGCGCAGGGTCTCCAACTGCGCGACGGCGTGGGCCTGTACGGCCTCCGCCACATCGGGCGAGTCCGCCGTCACCGAGCGGACGGACGCGTGCGGCGGCACGGCGTGCTCCAGCCAGCCGCGGACAGCGGGGACGGCGGTCAGGTCGTCGCCCCGGTGCACGGCGCCCACCGCGCCGCAGTGGGAGTGCCCGCAGACGACGATGCCGCGGACGCCGAGCACGCGGACGGCGTACTCGATGGTGGCCGCCTCACCGGTGTGGCAGTCGTCGCCGGGGTAGGACGGGACGATGTTGCCGGCGGTACGCAGTTCGAAGAGTTCGCCGGGGCGTGCCCCGGTGATCAGAGCCGGTACGACGCGCGAGTCCGAGCATGTGATGAACAGGGCCTCCGGCGACTGCCCGGCTTCCAGGGACCGGAAGGTCTCGGCGTGCCGGGGGTCCGCCACGTGCGTGGCCGAGAAGGAGCGCGCGTTGTCGATCAGTGACTTCATAATGGCCTGCCTCCTGCGCCTATGCGGCATTGCCGGGCGCGGTGTGGTCGGGTCGGAAGAGAGTTGTCGGCGTGGCGACGACCTGCCGGGTACCACGACCTCGGGGTACGCCACGCCACCGCGGCACCGTCGTGCGATGGCCGCGATCAGCACTTTACCAGCTCGTTACCACCGCTTGGCGCATTAAATACCTACCAAAACCCCTATAGAATTGGACGCTTGGCCGAGTGGCTGGTCCAGTCCCGTAGCGGGCCAGTTACCGGATTGGAGCATTCCGCACAGGGCCGGAACGCGCCCCGTCGCGATCCCGCATCCTCCAGATCCACCCGGCCATCCCGGCGCACCGAAAGGTAGTTGACCTGGGTAGACACTTCACGCCGACACTTCGGCCCTGCCTCCGCCTTTCGTTGCCCGGCCTTCATCTGTATTCCCTTTTCCGTTGGCGCCAGATTCCACGGGTGCCGATTTCGACGCCGTCGAACACGTGCCCCACCGCTCGTCCGCCGCCGAAATGTACATGTCAATGAAGTGAAGAGCGGACCGGAAGCGAGAGTTTTAGGTGGTGTCCTACATGGTGAGATTTCAGAAGTGTTTGTAGCGGCAGAGAGATGCTGCCGATCTGCCGATCTGCCGATCCGTGAAAGGCCAGGTAGTTGTCTGGGTTCCGCTCGTAGCGGTGGTGCGGTAGCCGGCCGGTCCCCAGTGATGCCGACAGCGAGCGAGGGGCGGATTCCGTCGTCGAAGCCATCGTGAAAGAGCCGGGAGTCCAGCCCGGCGCCGTCGCTCGCACGGCCGTCGTCCGCTGCTGCCCACCGACTCCCGAAGGGAAGCCTCAGCCCCACGCGCCCCGCTTACCGATGATCTTGCGTGAAGGCCCCGCCCTTCAGTGCGGGGCCTTCACGCATCTCAAGACTGCTCTGACCCGCAGGTCGGAGCGGACGTTGTTGCTGCTCGATGTACTGGCGGATGATCGCGAGTGGTGCGCCTCCGCAGGAAGCGGAGAAGTAGGACGGCGAACACAGGTGTCGGTGCATGATGGCGCGGTTCATGACTGCGGTGCACCCGCGTCGCAGGTACCGGGCGGAGATGCCTTTGAGGCTGTTGACCAGTTTGGGGACGGCGACTCGGGAGGCGAAGTAGCGGGTCTCCAGGTCGGAATGATCGCCCTCCTCCAGCCCCTCCGGTTCACGATGGGGGACGACATGCCCGTCCGGGAACTCCACCCCGGCAGCGTCGGAGGGTGGCGGCAGGTGCCTACGGCCTTCGGCCCCTGCATGACAGCCAAGCTCCATGCCGACAAGGGATACGACTACGACCACCTGCGGAAATGGCCCCGCAGTCCGAACATCGCACCCCGCATCGCCCGCAAGGGCATTGAGTCTTCTCAACGGCTGGGACGTCACCGCTGGACCGTCGAGCGCGCCATGGCCTGGCTCGCAGGCTGCCGCCGACTCCACCGCCGCTACGAACGCAAACCTGCCCACTTCTTGGTCTTCACCAGCATCGCTTGCACCCTCATCTGCCAACGCCTACTGGCCAATTGAGATGACCTCCCCTTGCATCCGCGGCTCGGATCGTGGGCGTGGGACGAGGTACCGAACGTGAACTCGTGATGTCCGTCGGGTCGTGGTGTCGTGCAGTCGCAGACCGCTGGAACGCCGCCGGCACGGATCAAGAGCGTGGCTGCAGCCAACGACGCGCGGAGGCCAGCGTCACTTCGATGCCGTCGCTCCATGAACAGACTTCCAGCCACGACAGGTAGCCGCCCTCTGTGAAGGCCAGGACCTCGCCGGGGCACTCACCGGCCTCGGTGACGAGCTGCGCTTCGGCCGCCACGACAGTGCTGGGGCCGGTGGGGGCGGGCTCCACCTCACTGGTGTCGAGCTCGAAGTAGGCGGTACCGCACTCGCATGTGCAGCGAGCTCGCACTCTGAGGTGCGGAACCTGCCTGCGGAGTGCGGCATGAACCGGATCGTCCGAGTCCAGGATCGCCGCAAGCACGTCGGCCACGTCGGAAGGCAGGCTCTCGGTCATTCCGTCACCGTATCTGACCAGTGGCTTTGGATCCCGACAAAGCCCGGCCCATCGCTGTTCGGCAGGCCGGCGTGGTCACGCGTCCAGGAACAGGTCGGTGCCCGCGAGGCATCCGTCGATGTTCTGCTGGCGCGTCGTCCAGTGCCCTGCGGCGGTCGGGATCCATTGGGACGGCCGACACCGCCGTGCGCGGTGAAGCTCACACGCTGCTGGCGCAGGGCGAGAACCTGCTCGCCGTGGCCGCGCAGGGTGGTGACCACCCGCCCTGAACTGTGATGGTCCCACCTGGCACAGGTTGTCGGAAGCGTCTTGCGCCGTCCACGTGGTCTAGATCAGGAGCGTTTTCGCAGGTCAGATGCTTGTGGTCCAGGTGCGTCGACGCTGTTGGTGAGACGCCTGTGATAGCAGGTGAGAGTTGAGGAACCCCCGTCGGCTGGCTCCGGCGGGGGTTTCTGCGTTCGAGGATGCTCCTGGTGCGTGGTGTTCGACGCGGTCTTTCTGCGCTCCGGCTCGCCGTTCTCGACGGCGTAGGGAGGGCAGCGGTGACGATGCGGGCGGGCAGGGCTGACCAACGCCCTGCCAGGCACCGTCTTGTCGCCCTCGACGACGGTCGGGTGCTGGGCTGCGCGCCGTGGTGCCAGTCTTCGACCGAGGCGCATCGAGCACTCCGTCTACGTCCACCCCAACGCCCGCGGCCGAAACGTGGGCCTCGCGCTCCTAACCGGCCTTCTCACCTCTACCGACGCCGCCGACATCACCGTTTCCGCGGATCCTTTCCCGTCTCGGCCGCCGCTCTGCCGTTGTCCGGAAACGATGCCGCGCCGTCCGCTCACGCATCGCTCACGCACGGCGAGCCTTTGACCGGCAATTCTGCGCGCGCCGCTCCAGCCGCTGGGCGGTCCCAGCGGTCCCAGCGGTCCTGGCGCGCCGGCTCGGATGTCCTCGTCGGCGGCCAGTCGGGTGACGAACGCCGCGGCGGCGTGCCCAGTGCCGGCGTTCGTACCTGGTCGGCCGGGGCGGGCAGGTGCAGATGGTGGACCAGTAGGAGCAGCCGCTGCCCGGTCGGCGGATCCAGGGCTGTTTGCAACGACGACAGGGTGGGCGAGTTTCCGATTCCGCACAGCACCGGCAGCCCTTCGGGGTGCAGCAGGGGATCGACCGCGTCCGGATGCGTTCCAGTAGCCGGGCCGCCCGCTCGCGGTCTGCCGCGCCGAGTGCTTCTGCAGTGAAGCGGGTGGCGCTCTCGGAGATCGACGCCCGCGTGTTGGAGATGGCAGCGATCTCCGCAGCGGCCCGCGGGGAGCGGGCGAGCACCGGTCACCTTGCCGGGTGGAGGATCGGTGGCGGTCGCCGGCGAGTGGCAGAGGTGGCGCGCCAGGGAGCCGCCGCCGACCACGGCGATGCCGCGGGTTGCCCCGGCTGTCACGGTGCCTTTAGTTGAGTTGTGCTGAGTTGACTCGGGGCGTGTGCGGAATTGCGTCGGCAGCCGGACATGGGTGAACCCCGGGACGCTTGGTCCCGGGGTTCGAGCCTTGCCTGTACGGCGTGGTCAGAAGCCGGTGGTGTGCACCGTGACCAGGCCAGAGAACGGCGAGACGGGCAGGGCGGGCACCTGGGACTGGGCGGTCCCGACGGCATCGCCGACGGTCACAGTGCCACCGTGCCCGGCGACCTCGGCCCCGGCGCTGGCGAGTCCACCGGAAATGCCGTCCAGCTCGCTGTCGGAAATCTCGCAGGCGTCTATCTGAGAGGTGAAGCCCTTGCGCATGGCGTGCCCTTCCCTTCAATGTTCTGGGTTCTTGAATTCGCTCCGACAGGATTAGCAGTAATGGAAATCCTGTCGACACGGCGTCGCCTGGCACCCGATACCGGGCAGAAACAGCGACGTCGTGTGCTCGCAGGATGCAATCACGTCAGCAGAGCGTCCGGCAACTTACTGTCCGGTTTTCCGCCCGCCCGAAATTCACCGTTCAAGCCGCTCTGGCCTGCGTTTTCGCTGCTCCAGAGGCGGCAAAACCCCTCGCATGGGATCTACAGAACAATCTTCCGGGAAAATACCTGTGCAGCCCCTCTGCGGGCATATCTGCATTTACGCTTTGCTGGGCGTCCGGTGAGTTGAACGACATGAGATGGTGTGAGATGTCCTCATCTTCTGGGCATCGACTCCGCCTTCTGCGTATCGGCCGCATCGACCGCATTCGGGGCATCAGGTACGACGAACGCATAGGGCGGGCCAGGAATTATCCCCCTGTGCTCCGGGGGCATGACCTAGAAGCCCCCCCCCGGAAAGCACTTCGCACACCGGGCCCACGCAGGTGTCGTTCTTGGCGAGCAGCAACACCGGGATGCGGCAGACGCTCCCGGGGACAGCTGAGTCGGCCGGGCTGACTCACAGGACACCGCCTGCCAGCCGGGCATGGTCGGCGACGGCATCCGGGGCGAGTTCACCGTGACGGCCGAGTGGCAGGGATGACCCGAATCTCCGCTTGGAGTGCGCCCGGAGGGAGGGGGAGAAGGTGCGGGCGCCGTGTGGAGGAAGGGGGCCTTGCGTCGACTGCGCCGAGCGTCGGTGATCAATCGGCGCATCTGCTTCCGCTCTTCGGTTGATCAAATGCCACGCCCGCACGTCGAGCTACTAGTGGAATCGAAAGCGCTCATATCGGATTTATTACCTTGGTCAGTAACGTGGTGGCACCCTTTCGACGCAGAGGTGGACGTGGGTGTGTGTGCAGCGCCCATATGCGGTCATGGCACGGTTTCCTCTTTCGCGAAAGGAGCGACCCTGGCTGTGGCCGCTCGCCCTTACCGCCAAGACGGTGTACGCGTCAGATTGGAACTCCAGTGAGCAACACCGGACCCATGCCAGGAAACCAGCCATACGACCGCAACCAGGGTGGCGGCCACCGCTCCGAGCGCAACCGGGACGGCTCCCCTGCGAGGCGGACAGCCCTGGTCATTCACACGATTGCCGACATCGCCGCCGTGTTCCTTGGTCTGTGGATCCTGCTCTACCTGCTCGAAGCCAACCGCGCCAATGTCTTTGTCGAGTTCGTGGAAAGCATGGCGGACGGGCTGGCCTGGTGGTCACAGGACATCTTCACCATGGACACCGAAGGTCTTCGCGTCCTCCTCAATTACGGTCTGCCGGCCGTGATCTACCTGCTGGTCGGACACGGAATAGCCGCACGGATACGCCGCCTCTGACCGTCCTGCCGCCACTCCGGACGGTGAAGAAGCACTGGCAGAGCGAGTAACACGCCAGAAACCAGGCTGCTTTCACAGTCCCTGCAAGAAGCGTGGCGGCGATACCAAGTGATTCCCGACCAGCGCCGCGCACGGAGCGCGGCAGGAAACGCGGCGCTGTGGGAAATGGGCTTCGCCAAGGCACAGCGGAAGCGGCGGGAGCGGCCATGCGACGGTGTCCGGCGGGGCGGTCGGCAGAACCGGCGAGAGCGGCAGGGCCTACCGGCTCGATCACCCATGCCGAGCCCCGTCCATCGAAGCGTCCTTCATTTGACGTTGGTCCCTGAAGCCGTTCGCTCCATGTGGGCCAAGGAATCAGGTGCGCCAACTCCCGGCGTCTTCGATCCGCGCCATCATCTGGGCGGCGGGCCGGGGGTTCTCGCTGCGGATTTCCAGGGCCTCTGGCGACTCCCCATGCTCACGCCACGCTTCGATCCAGTCCGGAGCGGCCTCCCGGTTCGGGGGCACCCAGGCGTCCCAGCCGCCAACCCCTTCGATCAGGGTGACGGTTTCTTCCGTCATCTGTCTGCGCCACTCAGCTTGCGCGGCCGCGTTCTGTGCGCGACCGTACGCGGCGGTGCCTTCCACGGTTGCGGGGTCGATTCCTGCGGCCCGAAGGCGTGCCACATGGGTGCCACCAGGGGGTCGCGGTATGCATCGCGCTCCGGGCCTGGCTCCGCAATTGGGCCAACCAAGACGGACATGGCGGGGATCTGGAGCCGGATGGCCCCAGGCATTCGGGCCATACCGGTACGCGTATGGCATGAGGATCATCCTGCCAGCCGGAACTCGTCCTGCGCGCGGATCGGCCAACGGTCCCGTAACTTTCTCGTGCAGAAGCATGAGTGCGCATAAGGCGCGCGTAGCCGAGGACGGCCGGTATCTGGCACCGGAGCGTGGGCTGGGCCGTCCCGCGGGACCTCCATCCGACGTGTACCCCCTGGGCTGCGTCCTGTACGAGCTACTGACCGGTCGCCCGCCATTCCAGGGAGAAATCCCGACGGCGGTGGTCTACCAGCACGTGGACGTGCCGCCTGCACCACCCGGACGGCTGCGCCCCGGACTGCCGGGGGCGATGGAGGAGTATCTGCTGCGGCTGCTGACCAAGGAGCCCGGCCGACGTCCCACGCTCGAGCAGACAGCCGGCTGGTTCGCCGCCTGGCGGGCCGAGCAGCCCCAGCCGCCCTTGCGAGCCGACAGCCGCACGAAGACCAGCCCACCCTCCGCCGCGCCCAAGTCCCTCCTGGTGCGGGGAGTTGGGGCTGGCCGGAGCAAGGTACTGGCCGGCGCGGCCGGAGCCGTTGTGTTCGCGGTCTCAGTCGCGGTCGGCATGACCATGAATTCGGACGGGGAGTACTTGTCTTCCCGTCCGTCCGAGCCGTCCCCCACGGTGTCGGGTACCTCGTCACCGCCGTCGACCGATCCCTCGGCCCCCACCACCTCTTCGCCCTCCGCCTCCCCTGCCACCTCCGCGCCAGCAAGCAGCAGTGCCCCACCCTCCACCGGACAGAGGACCAGCACCTCGCCCTCGACCAAGCCGACGGTTCGCACCACAGCGTCGGCCGACCAGACGACCGCCCCGTCTTCCGTTCCGCCGAAGAAGCCGGAACGGAAGAAGAAAGGACGCGTGCACTGAGGAGCGGCTCAGAGTGACCGCGTGACTGCTCTATGTGATGATCTGCCGGTGTGCAGGGCTGTGCTACTGGCCGGTCCGGGGAGACCATGGAGTCAGCGGAGAGACGCGGATGAGTGATGCGGGCCGGAGACAGTTTGAGTCGACAGTTCGTAGTGGAACGGGCGGAGGCGCCTGGGATGAGCACTGCCGGGCCCTTTTGGGCCAATGCCGACGAGTTGGCCTCCGGGTCGTTGCAGCCCAGTGGGCTGCTGGATGTGCTGGGTGTGGCGGCCGTCGTTCTGGACGCCGAGGGCCGCATCGTGCTGTGGAGCCCGCAGGCCGAGGAGCTGTTCGGCTACACCGCGCCGGAGGCGCTGGGCCAGTACGCAGGGCAGCTCATGGTCCACGAACGGGATCTCGGTACGGTGCTCAAGCTGTTCGAGGAGGTCATGGCGACCGGCCGCGGCTGGGCCGGCGCCTTTCCGGTCCGGCACAAGGACGGCAGCACCCGGCTGGTGGAGTTCCGCAACATGCGCCTCCTGGACGACCGTGGCGACCTCTACGCCCTCGGCATCGCCAGTGACAAGGCGACCGTACGACAGGTCGAGCGGGATCTCGCACTGTCGGTACGGATGGTCTCGCAGTCCCCGATCGGCCTGGCCGTCCTGGACACCGATCTGCGATATGTCTCGGTCAACCCGGCCCTGGAGCAGATCAACGGCATACCCGCCGAAGAACACCTCGGCCGGACAGTCCGCGAAGTCCTGCCCTTCCTGGATGATGTCGACGCCATCGAGTCCGCGGTGCGCCACGTGCTCGACACCGGGGACCCTCTGATCGATCAGCCCGCCCTCGGCCGCACCCCCGCGGCCCCGGACCAGGAACACGCCTGGTCGGTCTCGTACCATCGGCTGGAGGATGCCGCAGGAACGGTCCTGGGTGTGGCCGTATCGGTGATGGACGTCACCGAGCGGCATATCGCGGGCATCGAGGCCGACCGCGCCCGCCGACGGCTGTCCGTCATCGCCGATGCCTCGGCGCGCATCGGCACCACGCTGCAGCTGGACCGGACCGCCCGCGAACTGGCCGAGGTCGCCGTGCCCGACCTGGCCGACATCGCCGCCGTCGACCTGCTCGACGACGTCCTGCACGGGAGCTCTGCCCACCTGCCGCCCACCGGCCCCGCCATCCTCCGCGCCCTGGCCGTCAAGACCGACCACCCCACCGCAGCTCTCCGCGCCGCCGACCCGCCCGGGCACGTTGCCCATTACCCTGCCGATCGCCTTGTGGCCCAGTGCGTGCACACCAGCCGCCCGGTCATGGTGCGCCGCGTGGACGACCAGGACCTGCCCCGCATCGCCCGCGACGACGAGGCGGTCACGCTCCTGTCCCTGGCGGGCCTCCACTCCTATCTCGCGGTGCCACTGATCGCCCGCGGAGAAGTGCTCGGCGCACTGGACCTCAAACGCACCCGCAATCCCCTGCCCTTCACCGAGGACGACGTCGTCCTGGCACGCGAGCTGGCAGCCAGGGCAGCCGTCCAGATCGACAACGCCCGCTGGTACCAGAGCGCACGCAACACCGCGGTCACCCTCCAGCGCAGCCTGCTGCCCGAACACCCGCCACCCACCGTGGGCCTGGAGGTCGCCACCCGCTACCAGCCGGCCGGAGCCGCCAGCGAAGTCGGCGGCGACTGGTTCGACGTCATCCCCCTGGACCACGACAAGACCGCGCTCATCGTCGGCGACGTGATGGGCAGCGGCATCGACGCCGCCGCCACCATGGGCCGCCTGCGTACCGTCACCAGCACCCTGGCGGAACTCGAACTATCCCCCGACCGGTTGCTCGAACAGCTCGACAAGATCACTGCCCGCCTCGATCACTACATCGCCACGTGCGTAGTCGTCATCTACGACCCCAACGACCGGCAATGCCAGATCACCAACGCCGGGCACCTGCCTCCCGTCCGCATACGCGCTGGCCAGGCCCCGGAGCTGCTCGATGTACCAAGCGGCGTGCCATTGGGGGTGGGCGGCGTCACCTTCGACACCACCTCCTTCGACCTCAACCCCGGAGACCAGCTGGTCCTCTACACCGACGGCCTGGTCGAAACCCGGCACCAACACCTCGACCACCGACTCAAGAAGCTCCTCACCCTGCTCGACGACCCCCAACGCCCGATCGAAGACACCTGCGACCGGCTCCTGCGGTCCCTGCGCCACCCCGACAACCACGACGACGTCGCCCTCCTCATCGCCCGCGCACAGGATGACGAGCTTGGGGGCAATTGAGGGCGGGAGCCGGGGGCGGTCGGGGACAGCGAAACCGCGGGCCACAAGCAAGGGTCGGACCTCGCGAATCTGAGGGTCAACTCGGTGCGGTAATCGATACGTTTGGCACGCGAATGGCACACGGACAAAAGGGTCTAGACGATGAACTAGCCCGGACCGCTGACCTGGGGCTGAACTCTGGAGTGGGTGGCGGGAATCGAACCGCGCTCTGCGCTTGGGAATCAGGGGATTTCGGACCTGTGCAAGCCTCTGAACTAGGAAAATGACGTACCGGGAGGCGGGGTTCGACGGCTCTGTGTGGCCTGTGCTGACCCTTGTTGTCCGTCGTATCTGGCACGTGAAGGGCACGCCGGGCGGTTTGCTCGTTGACCGGGCTCGCGCAGCGGCCGAGGGCTACCTCGGTGGGTGTTAGCACGGACGGGGCGAAGGCTCTCCCATAGCTGCCGCAAGCGGCGACATCAGCGCCGCCCTGGATGATGGAGGCATGGCCGCGAAGAGACTATGAAGAGTTCCGAACACTGTGAAAAACCCATGGGCTCGGATGCGCTTTCGGGCCCAATGGAAGTGTCCATGCGCAGAGCTGCGGCGCCGTCAGTCGATGCACACAATGGGCAGCGAATATCTGTAGGTGACGAAGATTCGGTGTAGACGTTGTGTCCATCGTGTCCGTGCGGCAACGGTTATGCGCGGTGGTGGATTTCTCGTGAATCGTGGCCTTCCGCTGTCGATCGTGATGAAGGTCGATCACCATCTCGGCTGCTCAGCCCTTCGGTTGTGGCGCAGGGATCTAACTGAAGCCTCTGAATTGGTGTAAAGCCGACTGAGGTACAGCAAGAGTGTGCGTTGCCCACTCAGCCCCAATCGGGGAAACTGCGGGAAATTTTCGGCCTTTCGGATGCTTTCAAGAGCCGAGCTTGTGGATTCACCCGAGCCCGGTATGGTCGAGCTCGGTCCGGCCGCGGGTGGCTGCTGACCCGAAGCTGGGTTTGCCGCCTAATTCGTGGCGAGGCGGCCGTACCGGGACTCCTGTCACGCGTACGACGCCTGGCTGTCAGGTTCGCCCGGCATGGTCCGCAACAGCGTCGACGCCCTGTTGGAGATCGGCCTGCCTTCGACCGTAGCTGGCACGACTCCCGCGAAGACCTCATCACGGCACGGGATCAGGGGACGGAGGAGATGCTGACGTGGACGTGCAGGTGAACGCCAAGGCGGTCGGTACTCATCAGGGGGCGCCCACGGATGATCGGGTGGACACGCAAGACCGGATGGTCTCGGCAGGCCCCATGCCCACGGCGGATCCCATGACCGCGGACTTCCGCGAGCGCCCCGGTAGCGACGGCGAGCACGAGCTCCAGGAGCGCATGGGCACCACGGCCCGTGCCGGCAAGTTCTACGACGAGCAGGTCCTGGACCGGCTCAACGCGCGGATGCGCGAGTTCGTGGCCCGCCAGGAGATGTTCTTCTTGGCCACCTCCGACCAGCACGGTGGGTGCGACAGCACCTACCGGGCAGGCCCGCCCGGGTTCCTCCAGGTCTTCGACGACAGGACGCTGGCCTACCCGGAGTACCGCGGCAACGGCGTGCTCGCCAGCCTGGGCAACATTGTGGAGAACCCTCACGTCGGTATGTTGATGGTCGACTTCCTGCAGGGCCGGATCGGGCTGCACGTCAACGGGCGGGCCCGGATCGTGTCCGACGAGGAGATGCGGCGCGCCCGGCCCGAGCTGCCGGTCGACCCGGTGCCCGGCCGCCGGGCGCAGGTGTGGGTCGAGGTCACGGTCGAGGAGGCGTACATCCACTGCGCCAAGCACATCCCGCACCTGAAGAAGGTGCCGTCGGAGCAGCGAGGCCGCTCCTGGGGGACGGACGAATTCAAGCGCAAGGGCGGCGACTTCTTCGGCGCGGCGGCCGAGGCCCGGGACCGCCCTCCGTACCAGCCGCGGCGGCGCAAGCGTCGCCTTCCGTCGTGGGCGCAGACGGGGCAGCCGACGCCTGCCGCTAAGTGGCAACGCTCGGTCGAGCGATTGCTGGCGGTGCGGGCTCGGCGGCAGCCCGACCCGGAGGAAGGAGACCGGTCCTTCCAAGGCTGGTTCTCCTAGCCGAAGCCTATTGCGGGAGAAGAAGGAAGCCGGTCCTGGTCCCCTACACACACTTCGCCGCGTCGCCCCGGCGGGGGCGTGAGCAGGACGTCGGATTACTCGGCGGCCACACACACTTGACTTACGGCCGAGCTGACGGTGCACGTAGCCCGCCTCGGCCCCCGGGGCATGGCGCGAACGTCGGACGCCCCGCGGAGGTACGCGCGAGCAACGCCACGCTCTGCAAGGGGGGAGCTCCGCCATACAGCGCCCCGCCAACTCACTAAAGTCTGCCGGCCTTAAAGTTGCGTGTTCTGCCTGCCACGACTTTCCCGGCAGGTGCTTCTCTTCACTCTCTGAGGGAGACAGATGCGAAGACGCATACTCCTCGCCGTTGTCGCAGCTGCGACCGCGCTGGGCGGCCTTGCCGCTCCGGCGGCGTACGCGGACGAGACCCACGGCGACATCCAGATCACCAGCGTCGCCGTCAACGGCGGCAAGGACATCGTCGTCGACACGGTGGACAAGACAGTCACGGTGTCGGTGACCGCCACTGACCCGTCGGGCATCTGGGACGCCGATTTCCGCCTGTGGCGAGGTCCGGACGGCGCGGACCCGTACTACAGCCCCGACGGCTACATCAAGCCGAACGAGGACACCACCCCCGCGGACTGTGTGGCCTCCAGCTCCACCACCTCCACCTGCTCGAAGACCTTCACTTTCGAACCGGACTGGTGGCTCGCCAACGCCGACGTCGGCTCCTGGAAAGTGGAGGTCCAGGTATCGGCCAACGACGGCGACTGGACCGACAGGTGGGACTACACCCGCACGCGCCTCCAGCGGCACTCGAAGCTGACCGTGAACGCGAGCCCCGAGCCGATCGCCAAGGGGAAGACTCTCACCGTCACCGGCAAGCTCACCCGGGCGAACTGGGACACGCTCGATTACCGGGGTTACACCAACCAGCCGGTGAAACTTCAGTTCCGCAAGGCGGGCAGCACCACGTACACCACCGTCAAGACGGTCTACACCTCCAGCACCGGCGACCTGACAACCTCAGCCACGGCGTCCGAGGACGGCTACTGGCGCTGGAACTTCGCCGGTACCTCCACCACGCCGGCGGTCAAAGCGACCGGCGACTTCGTGGACGTGCAATAGACGCGGCCGCGTGACGTGAGTCCAGCGCGCTCCGTCGGCATACGCCTCTGCGGCCGACGATAGAGAGTGACGCTGCTGTGTACCACCGAGCCCCGGGCGGAACAGGACGGGGCTCGGTGGTGCAGGATCCGGGCTGCTGCCATGTACGCACCGTGAAGCCTGCGGACCGATACCGGCTGAATGAGCGGCTCGGCCGAGGCGGAATGGGTGAGGTCCGGCGAGCCACGGGCGTACCGCCTCAGCTTGCCGAGCGCAGGATCTGCGCGACGACCGGGCCGGCCGAGGAACCGCCGTGCCCGCCCGCGGGGACGATCGCTGCCGCGGCCAGGTCGTTCCGGTAGGCCGTGAACCAGCCGTTGGGCTTCTTCTGGCCGTCGACCTCCGCCGATCCTGTCTTCGCGCCGATTTCCCCGCCGAGCCCGGCCATCGCCTCGGCCGCGGTGCCTGAGGTCGCGGTCAGCCGCATCAGGGAGCGCAGCTGCTTCGCGGTGTCTGCGGAGAGCGCGCGGGAGGAGTTGGCGAGCTGCCGGTCGTCGACCGACGGGTCGACGAGGTAGGGCTGGTGGAAGGATCCCGAACGGGCGGTGGCCGCGACCGACGCCATGGTGAGTGGGTTCATCCGGACCCCGCCTTGGCCGATCAGCGAGGCGGCCATGGGCGCGTCCTGCTGCACCGGCACCGCTCCGTCGAACGATGCCCGAGCGCGCCGAACGAACACGGGGCCCATGGCGCCGCGACGGGCACCTGACTGACCTGGGGCTTCCAGGGGGTTGTGTGACCCAGTACATACGATCTCGCCGGCGCCGCTGGTGGGCGACAACAGCATTAGCGCTGGCCTGCGCTGTGTCCCTGACCGGGCTTCCCGGCATGGACCAGGCCGAGGCCAAGCCGAAACCGTCGCTCAAGAAGGGCAAGCGCTGCGACGAGGAGTACAAGGACTTCTCCGATGTGGCCGTGGGTGGGCCCCCGGGACGTGGGGCGTTGGCTCGGGTGCCGTGGGGCGCCGCCACGGCGCTGTCTAGCATGGGCGGATGAGTATCTCCGGACTTTCTGTGGACGCAAGGCGACGGCGCAGCGCCGAGCTGCGTGAGTTCCTACGGTCGCGGCGAGCGCGGCTGACGCCCGGGGATGTGGGGATGCCCGGGGGTGGCGGGCGCCGTACGCCAGGATTGCGGCGGGAGGAGGTGGCGGTGCTGGCCGGGGTGGGGGTGTCCTGGTACACCTGGCTCGAACAGGGTCGGGAGATCAATGTGTCGGCCGACGTTCTGGATGCCGTCGCGCGGGTGCTGCGGCTCGACGGCGCGGAGCGGGAGCATCTGTATCTGCTGGCCGGGTTGAACCCGCCGCAGTCGTCTCCGGCCGCCCGGGAGATCTCGCCCCAGCTGTTGCGGGTGATCGACGGCTGGCTGCCGCGTCCCGCCTACGTCATCGACCGGCACTGGCATCTGGCCGCGGTCAACCGTGCCGCCCGTGTGGTGTTCGGATACGGCGAGGACGACCACAACTGCCTGGTGAGTTTCTTCACCAACGCCCGCTTTCGGTCGGAGATTTGCCACTGGGAGGACGCCGCGCGGGCGATCGTCGGGCAGTTCCGGGCGGATGCGGCCCGTTACCCGGACGACCCGGAATTCGGCCGTATGGCCGCCGACATGTGCGCGGCGAGCCCCGCCTTTGCGGAGGTCTGGGCGGAGCATCCCGTCGGCACCGCGACCGAGGGCACCAAGGCACTGGCTCATCCGGCAGGCGGTGAGCTGGTCTTTGAGTACACCGCACTGCCGCTTGCGGACCTGCCGGGCCATCGACTGCTGCTCTACACCCCTGCGGCCGGGACCGGCACCGAGGCCCGTCTGGCCGCGCTGCTGGGCGTACGGGAGTCCGGAGCGGCCTGAAGTCCGCGGGCCCAGGGTGGTGGTGGCAGACCCAGGCTCAGCCGACACTGCCGGCCTTCGGCGAGCCGCTCGAGGATCGTCGTCATGAACCGATTCACGAACAAGACGGTCCTGGTCACCGGCGGCTCCAGCGGGATGGGGTTCGCTGCCGCACGGCGGCTGCTGGACGAGGGCGCGTATGTCGTCATCACCGGTCGTGACCAGGACCGACTGGACTCCGCCGTTGCCCGGCTCAACGCCGCCGAGCGGGCTCTTGCGGTCCGCGCCGACGTGTCGTCCCTGGCCGATCTCGATCACCTGATGCGGCGGGTGGAGACCTGGCGGGGCGGTCTGGACGCCGTCTTCGCCAATGCCGGCGTAGGGATCTTCAAGCCCGCTGCCGAGATCACCGAGGCCGACTTCGTCCACACCGTCGACGTCAACTTCAAGGGTGTCTTCTTCACCATTCACAAGGCGCTGCCGCTGTTGCGGGACGGCGGTGCCGTCGTCATCAACGCCTCGTGGACCCTGCACCGCGGGCTGTCCGTCGCGTCTGTCTACTCTGCGAGCAAGGCCGCCGTACACAACCTTGCTCGCACGCTCGGCGCCGATCTGGCGCCGCGTGGCATCAGGGTCAACTCCGTCAGTCCCGGCTACATCGACACGGCCATGTACCGGGGGGCGAACCCCGAGCCCGGTGCCGAGGCACGCGACGCCGCACAGGTGCCCCTCGGCTCCCTCGGCCACCCCGATGACATCGCGGCGGCCGTGGCCTTCCTGGCCTCTGACGACGCCTCGTACATCACCGGTCAGGACCTCATTGTCGACGGCGGCCTCGCCGGCTGCGTACCCGCGGCATGACGAAGGACGGTACGACGATGACTCTTCGCGCGGGCGGACCCGCGCGACGGCCGAAACCCGCCGTCGCGCTGTCCGCCGTACTGCTGACGCTGCTGATCCTTCCGACCTCGGTGACCGGGGCGGGGGTGCTGTTCCCGCATATCGGGCGGGACACCGGTGCGTCGCTGGACGCCTTGCAGTGGGCGGTGCACGGCTACAACCTGACCTTCGCAAGCTGCATGCTCGCCTGCGGGTCGCTGGCCGACCTGTTCGGCCGACGCCGTGTGTTCGCGGTGGGTGCGGTGCTGTTCACTGTGGCGTCGCTGGTGAGCGCGGCGGCGAGCAACATCTTCCTGCTCGATGCGGCGCGCGGCCTGGCCGGTTTGGGGGCTGCCGCGCTGCTGACCGCCGGGTGTTCGCTCCTTGCCGCGACCTTCGAGGGTGCGGCGCGTCACCGGGCGTTCTCGGCCGTCGGCATCGTGACAGGTGGCGGACTCGCCCTGGGAGCCATGGCGGCAGGGGCGCTGGCGGACACCTTGGGCTGGCGTGCGTTTTTCGGGCTGCACGCGGTGCTGATGCTGCTGGTCCTGTCCGCCGTCCCGTTCCTGGGCGAGTCACGCAGTGTGACGGCGGCCCGGGTGGACTGGCTGGGCACCGCAGCATTCGTCAGCAGTCTCTTCCTGCTCATGCTCGGCACGGTGGAAGGGCCTCAGTGGGGGTGGGGCAGCGCCGGCGTACTGGGCCTGCTGGCCGGATCAGCGGCGCTGATGGTGGCGTTCGTCCTGGTGGAGCGGCACGCCCGGTATCCGATGCTCGATCTGAAGCTGCTGCGCAACGCCAGGTTCATGGCACTGTGTCTGATCCCCGTGGTGGTGACGTTCTCGTTCGTGATCCTGCTGCCGCTGCTGCCGAACTACCTCATGGTCGCGAACGGCGCCGGCAGCCGGGCGGCGGGCAGCACGATGCTGGTGATGGCGCTGCCGATCCTGGTGACCCCGCTTCTTGCCGGAAGGCTGATCAAGTGGGGGTTGTCGACCCGGGCCGTGTTCGGCCTCAGCCTGATGTGCCTGACCATCGGTCTCGCGTGGCTCGCCCTCGTCCTTCGACCAGGTGTGGGCCTGGCGGCACTGGCCGGGCCGATGATCACGCTCGGCGTCGGGCTCGGCCTCAACTTCGGCCTGGTCGATGGCGCGGTGCTGAACGTCGTGGCTCCCGAGGCCACCGGAACAGCGGCCGGCTTTCTCAACACGCTGCGGCTGGGCAGCGAGGCCGTCGTCATCGCTGCGGTCGGGGCAGCACTGGTCGATCTCGTACGGGACGGGCTGGGCGATGGGCTGCGACGATTCCCCGCCTACCGCGGTGGCGCCGGTGAGTTGGCCAACAGTGTCAACGCGGGCGACCTCACCGGTGCGCTGTCCGGGCTGCCGACCGAAAACCGGCCGGCATTCTTCGACTACGTCACGCACGGGCTCACCGGTGCGTGGCAGACAGTCCTGTGGACGAGCGCGGGAATCTGCATGGCTCTGTCCTTGGCGATCTACGCCATGCTGGCCGAGCCCAAGCCCGAGCCCGAGCCCGAGCCCGAGCGTGGTCCGGCCACCGCAGGCGAACCCGCGTCCGAGGCGACGACGGCTGCCCGGTTCCGGTAACGCAGGCGGCCGCACGGCGTCTCGTTGTACCGGGCACCGGAGCTCTGGTACCGGCCCCCGGCCCCCGACCCCCGGCTTGAGAATTCCCGGTGCGGCGAGGTCCCCTTGCCCTCATGAGACGCAGATCGCCCGTTCCCCCGCCCCGCTCCCTTAGCGCGACGGAATCGACCCCGTGCGGGTGCGGCTGTCGGCCGATCCGGGTGGGTCTGGGGGACGGTCCGGGAGCATCTGGTCGACCGGTTTGCGGGGGCCGTTGGGGTCGGGCGGGTGGGGGTGGTCCACCGGGACGAGCGGATCGTGGTGGCGGACAAGCCGCATTTTCTTGCCACGACGCCGCGGGGGCGGCATGTCACCGAGACCGCGCCGGCCCGGCTGCGGCGTGATCTCAAGCTGCCTACGCTGCAGCCCGCGCATCGGCTGGACCGGCTGACGGCGGGGCCGGCGCTGTTCGTCGTACGGCCCGAGGACCGGGGGCGTACCAGGGGCTGTTCGCCGGGCGGCGGGTGCGCAAACGGAAGAACAAGCAGGAGGTTGTAGATCGTGTCTTGTGCGGTCCAGGTGGTCCAGGTGGTCCAGGACTTGGGCGTAATTGGCAGGTCAGGACCTTGTGTACAGGGGCGTCAACCCTGTTGGTGAGAGCGCGTGAGAGGTGAGGAACCCCTGCCGGCCTGATCCGGCGGGGGTTTGCGTGTGACGGCGGGGTCGCGCTGTGCGGTGTTCGACGGGTCTTGGTTGTGCTCCGGCTCGCCGCTTCCGACTCTGCGGGGACACTCGAACGCTTTCGCCTCTGCGGCGGTGGAGCTGCCTCGCCGGAGGTGGCTGCACCGCCGCGGCCGGGCGGGCCTTTACTTGTGGGCGCTGATCACGCCGCCGTTGCTGAGCACGATGTACGCGCCGTTGGCGTCGACCCCCACGTCGTGTCCCTTCGTCTCCAGCGTGGCGGCCACGCCCTCGTAGCCGATGATCTGCGCGCGGTACCGCAGCTCGCCGACCTTCGTGACCTTGGCCTTCCAGCCGCCCGCGAGCTTGAAGGTGCCCGGTCCCTGGTGTTCGCCGCCCATCCACGAGTGGGCCTCGCCGCCCATCGTGAGCACGACGAACATGCCGTTGGCGTCGAGCCCGGCGTCGGCGTCCTGCCCCGTCGTCTCCATCGTGGCCACGACCGAACCGTGGCTGACGATCTTGGCGCGGTAGCGCTGGGAGCCGAGGTCGTAGATCTTGGCTGTGCTGCCGTCCACCAGGGCCTGGGTGCGGACCGGGGATGCCGCATTGGTCGTGGCGGACTGCGTGCCGCCCGACTGCTTGCCCGCGGCGTCCGCCTTGGTGTCGGCCTTGGCGCCGGTGCTCGCCTTGGCATCGGAGCTCTGCACTCCGGACCAGCCCGAGGCAGTGGACTTGCCGGCGGCAGAGCTTGTGCTCGTGTGGCCCGCGGACTTCGCGTCGGCGGCGTCCGAGCCGGAGCAGGCGGTGAGGGTGAGGCCGGCGGCTGCGGTCAGGGCCGCGGCGGCAATGCGCAGGGTGCGGCGGCGAACTGTGCGAACACTGGTGCTGGAGCTCATTTTCGGGTCCCCCGGGGCGGTCGGTGTCGTTGTCTCTCGATACGTCACCCACTCTGACCGGGGCCGCTACTGCAAGGCTGCCGCTCCGCTAACGACCGACTAACACGGGTGTGAGCAGTGAGGACGCCAAGGAGAACCCGAAGAACCAGACCGCGTGCGGCCAGGTTCTGTCTCCTCGGTCAGCGTCGTCTCGGTACCGAGTTCCTCCATCATCGTCCGGCGGGTATGGCGCCGCCCCACCAGATCACCACGACGTTGAAACGCTCACGCATGGCTCACGCAGGGAACGCTTTCGGCGCGGGGGATTTGAACCCACGACCTCTTCGTCCCGAATGAGGTCCGCACCGGATCGACGCCTGGCCGTACGTTATTTGCGCAGGTCAGGGCATCGAACTCGGTAGGTTTCGCGTGGTGTCGGGAGGGCTCGGGGAGCGGGTCGGCTCCCAGATGGCTCCCGGAGGCAACTTGGGACACCTTCAGGCGGCGACACAGAGAGATCCGGGCATGACGACCGCGGCAGCTGCTGAAGGCGCCCCCCGCCATACAGAATCACGTGATTCGGAATCAGTGGACTGGATCGAGCGCCGGGATCAGGAAGCCGCGGGGTCGGGCCTGGGGGCGGCGCTCTCGATCGTCGGCCAGACCACGGCGCTTTCCGCCTCGGTCGGTTGCCCGGTCCGCCCCGCCCGTCAGCGGCTCGCCGTCAGGGGAAGCGGAGGGATTCGGGGTCGTCGTGGTCGCCGAGGTGGGACTGCTGCTCGCCCGGCGCCAGGGAGTAGCGGGCGCCCTGGTAGTCCTTGTGCTGGTAGAACGTGACCGTGCGGTTGCCTTTGTTCTTGGCGGAGCCGATGCGGTCCCAGCCGCGGGCCGGCAGATTCCGCACGCTGCGGGTGAAGATCGCGTGCCTGCCCTGGAACATGGGGCGCTCGAAGACCTGGACCTTGGGGTTGGGCTTGGCCGCGGCAAGGTCCGGGTGACCGTCGGCGGAGGCCGGCAGCGCGGCGCCGAGCGTGAGTGCAGCAGCGGCGGCGCCGGTAGTGGCTAGGTGACTGATACGCATGAAGAACTCCTTTGGTTGGCTATTGATCGGATACGTGGGGGCTATTGGTCGGATGCGTGATGCTGGCCGTGCGTGCGGCCCTCGCGGTCCAGGACGCGACGGGCCGCTGCCATCCAGCGGTCCTTGCGGGCTTTCGCCTTGTGCAGCCGGCCGGTGTTCTCCTTCTGCCGTATCAGGCGACGCTGGATACGGGTCTCGGCCGCTGCCCATACCGTGACCAGCTTCGCCGACTTCTGGCAGGCCACGTCGGCGCGGGCGGTGGCGCGTTCGGTCGCCGTGGGCTCGGTCGTCTCCCAGCGTTCGTTGTCGGCGGCGGCGAAGGGGTCCGGGTAGTCGAAGCCTGCCTTCGCCATGCATGTGTGCCATGTGCGCAGGGCGTCGCGTACTTCGGGGGTCCGCCGGGAGGTTTCCAGGGCGGTGCCGGTCAGCTGGTTGAAGGCGTGGTAGTCGAGTGGGGCGGTGTCGCCGACGAGTTGGCGCTGGGCGGTCTTGCGGCAGCCTCCCTTGCCGGAGGGGCCGTAGGCCGCGCGCTGCACGGCGGCCGGGAGCGCTTCGCGCTCGTCCCAGGCGCGGTTGCGCCGTACCACCGACGGCGGGTCGGGGCGCGGGTGGTATCCGTAGCGGACGGCTTCCACCTCGTCGGCTCCGTACCGTCGCAGGTTCGGCGGCTCGGTGTCCTGCGCGTCCACCGGGGGCAGGGTCTTCCACTCCATGCCCAGGTCCTTCATGCACCGGCGCATGAGGATGTCCTGTGCGTCTTCCACGACGTGGGTCTCGGCCACGGCCGAGGCGTAGGCGTCCAGTGGCAGCCGGAGATACTGGGCCTGCCGGGACACCGGCGGGGGGTGCGAGGCGGGAGTGGACTCGTGCTGCGCGGCTGTGCAGGCGGTGGTGGCCAGGAGCAGCAGTGCGAGCGCGGTGGTGGTCCGGGCGCGGGAGGGCGACATGTTGCCTCTCGTCGTGCGATGCGTGGTGCGCGTTGAGCGGTTGTGGTGCAGGCAGGGTGGGGTGGGGGGGCCGGCGCCCCCCCCCCCCCCAACCCAATCCGGGGGGGGCCAAAAAATAG
>NZ_JBEZJZ010000131.1:0-22197 GCF_040651455.1 Streptomyces sp. NPDC048483 | reverse complement strand
GGCGGTGCCGCTGCGCGGGGCTGTTCGGCTGCGGCGCCGGGCCTCCGGACTTCGTCCTGCGGCCCGGCACCTCCCCGTTGGGGGTGGGGAAGACCGGTGGGGGTGTACGTACGTGGTCGGGTGCAGGAAGTGGACCCAGTCATGGGGCACTGGGCACACGACGCTCGCCCCCACCGGCCCTTTCCACCCACCCACGGGAGGGGACGGACCGTAGCGGCGAAGCCGTGCAGGGCCGTCACCGCACCCGACAAACCCACGCCCGCCGCAGGCGAAACGGCGAAACACCCCCACGGCGGGACGGCCAAAAACGTGGGGCTCAGGCCAAGCGCAGCGGACGGGCCGCGTACCGTTGCAAGAAGAGGGCCTCCGCGAGCGACAGCCGCTGCAGTTCCTGGGGCGAGACGCTCTCGTTGACCGCGTGGATCTGCGCTTCCGGCTCGCTCAGCCCGATCAGCAGGATCTCCGCGTCCGGGTACAGGCCGGCCAGTGTGTTGCACAGCGGGATCGAGCCGCCCATGCCGGACGTCTGCATCTCCTCACCGTCGTACGCCTCCCGCAGCGCGGCAGCCATCGACGTGTACGCCGGGCTGCTGGTGTCCGCCCGGAACGGCTGGCCCTGCCCGATCTGCTCCACCGCGACCCGCGCGCCCCACGGAGCGGCGCTCTCCAGGTGGGTGGCCAGCAGCTTCGTCGCGTCTGCCGCGTCCGTGCCCGGCGGCACCCGCAGGCTCACCAGCGCCCGCGCGCCCGCCTGTACGGACGCGGTCGCGCCGATCACCGGCGGGCAGTCGATCCCGAGGACGGTGACGGCCGGCCGGGCCCAGATCCGGTCCGCGACCGTCCCGTTGCCGATCAGCCCGACGCCGTCCAGCACCCCGGCGTCCTTACGGAATTCCTCCTCCGCATACTGCAGGCCTTCCCAGGTGGCGTCCGCGGCCAGCCCATTGACCGTCGTCGAACCGTCCTCGGCCCGCAGCGAGTCCAGGATCCGGATCAGCGCGGCCAGTGCGTCGGGCGCCGCGCCGCCGAACAGCCCGGAGTGCAGATTGCCCTCCAGCGCATCGACCTGCACCCGCACCAGCGTCATCCCGCGCAGCGTCGCGGTCACCGTCGGCAGCCCGATCCGGAAATTCCCCGTGTCGCCGATGACGATGGCGTCGGCGGCCAGCAGCTCCGGGTGCGCCTCGGCGTACCGCTCCAGCCCGCCCGTGCCCTGCTCCTCGGAACCCTCCACGATGACCTTGACGTTGACCGGTATGCCGCCGTGCTCCTTCAGCGCACGCAGCGCCGTCAGATGCATGATCAGGCCGCCCTTGCAGTCCGCGGCGCCGCGCCCGTACCAGCGGCCGTCGCGCTCGGTCAGCTCGAACGGCGGCGAGGTCCAGGCGGCCTCGTCCAGTGGCGGCTGCACGTCGTAGTGCGCGTAGAGCAGGACGGTCGGCGCACCGGCCGGACCGGGCAGGAAGCCGTATACGGACTGGGTGCCGTCCGGGGTGTCCAGCAGCGCCACGTCCTGGAACCCGTCCGCCCGCAGCGCATCGACGATCCAGCCGGCGGCCGCCTCGCACTCGCTCTTGGGGAACTGCGCCGGGTCCGCGACCGACTTGAAGGCCACCAGCTCGGCGAGTTCGGTGCGGGCACGGGGCTGCAGCGCGGCGACGGTGTGGGCAAGCGGGCTGCCGGACCTTGCAGGCCTGTCGGACATGGAACGCTCCTTGTGGGCGCGACGTTGAGTACGTGGGCCGTCCGTCTTTGTGAGCCGTACGGGCCGGACGTACGGGGATTCAGTGCCACCGATCTTCCCACAGGCCGCGCGCGAAACACCGGCCCGTAGGATGCGGGCGGTACGCGCAGCCAGGTATCGAACGGGAGCGAACGCACAGGTGAGCAGCGAGCACGCAGCCGAGGACAACCAGCAGGTGTGGGACGTCGTGGTGGTGGGCGCGGGGCCCGCGGGCGCCTCGGCCGCGCATGCCGCGGCCTGTACGGGACGCCGCGTGCTGCTCCTGGAGAAAGCCGAACTGCCCCGGTACAAAACCTGTGGCGGCGGCATCATCGGCCCCTCGCGCGACTCCCTGCCGCCCGGCTTCGAGCTGCCGCTGCGCGACCGGGTGCATGCGGTGACGTTCTCGATGAACGGCAAGATGACCCGCACCCGCCGCTCCAAGCACATGCTCTTCGGGCTCATCAACCGCCCCGAGTTCGATGCCGGGCTGGTCGAGTCCGCGAAGGACGCGGGCGCCCGGGTCCGTACGGGCGTCACGGTCGCGCGGGTGGAACAGCACGGCGCCGAGGTCCCCGACCGCCGGACCGTCGCGGTGGTGCTGTCCGACGGCGAGGTCGTGCTGGCGCGGGCCGTGGTCGGCGCCGACGGCAGCGCGGGCCGGATAGGAGCGCATGTCGGGGTGAAGATGGACCAGGTCGACCTCGGGCTGGAGGCGGAAATTCCGGTGCCCGGGACGGTCGCCGAGGACTGGGCGGGCCGGGTGCTCATCGACTGGGGCCCGATGCCCGGCAGCTACGGCTGGGTCTTTCCCAAGGGCGACACCCTCACCGTGGGCGTCATCTCCGCCCGCGGCGAGGGCGCGGCAACCAAGCGCTATCTGGAGGACTTCATCGGCCGCCTGGGCCTCGCCGGTTTCGAGCCGAGCATCTCGTCCGGGCATCTGACGCGCTGCCGCGCCGATGACTCACCGCTGTCCCGCGGCCGGGTGCTGGTGTGCGGTGACGCGGCGGGGCTGCTGGAGCCGTGGACGCGGGAGGGCATCTCCTTCGCGCTGCGGTCCGGGCGGCTGGCGGGGGAGTGGGCGGTGCGCGTCTCCGAGGCGCATGACGCGGTCGACGCCCGCCGCCAGGCGCTCAACTACGCGTTCGCCATCAAGGCGGGCCTCGGTGTGGAGATGGGCGTGGGCCGTCGGATGCTCGGCGTCTTCGCGCGGCGTCCGGGCATGTTGCATGCGGTCATTACGGGCTTCCGGCCGGCGTGGCATGTGTTTGCGAAGATCACTCGCGGGACGACGACGCTGGGGGAGATGGTCCGTACGCATCCGATGGCGCGACGGGCGCTGGATGCGTTCGACCGCGCCGAGGCGCGCCGGGGCGAGTGACCGGCGCGGGGACCGCCGGCCGGTTGGCCTGCCGGCGGTCGGCGGGCGGCCGGGCCGGTTGCGTCCGGTTGGCGTCCGGTACTCGGGCGCCGTGGTCAGTCGCCGTGCACAGGCTGCGTGGTCGGGCGCTGTGCTCAGGATTCGGCGATCCGGAAGACGGGGTGGCGCGGGGCCGCGGCCAGTAGCTCGGCGTCGCTCGAGTCGGCGGTGATCTCCCCGAAGTACGCCTTCACCTCCCAGCCCCAGCGCCGGAGATAGGCGCGCAGCAGCGCCGCGGTCTCGGCGGGCGGCACCTCGACGGCCGTGAACGGGCGGGTACGGCGGCCGATGCGCAATTCGCCGCCGCCCGCCGCGCGCATATTGCGTACCCACTCCGAGTGGCCGCGCGCCGAGACGAGATAGCGGCCGTCCTCGTACGTCATCGGGTTGACGGGGACGCGCCGCCATTCCCCGCTCTTACGGCCGCGGACGGCGAGGTCCGCCGATCCCGCGAGGCTGACACCGCGGCGGGCGAGCCAGCCGATGATGCCGTTGAGGCGGACGGTGAAGCGGCCGGGCTTGAGGTAGTGGGACATGGGTGGGCCTCCGGTTTCGGTTGTGACGGCAGGGGGTGTTCGGCGCATGTCGAGGAGTGCCGTGCGGTGCCGTGCAGTGCCGTGCTGTGCAGGACTGCGCCGAGAGCGCATCCCCTGTTCGATTCGAGAGCACTGCTCTCCCTTGTGAGCAGTGTGCACGAGAGCGTCGCCCTCATGCAAGAGCACTGCTCTCATTTTGGTGCACCGCTCCGAAACGTGTCAGACTGCCTCCATGACTGCGATCCGAGGTGCCAGGGAACGGGCCCGTAGCGAAATCACCGTGGCCATCAAGGACGAGGCCCGCAGACAGCTCGCCGCCGAGGGTGCCGCCAAGCTCTCGCTGCGCGCCGTCGCCCGCGAACTCGGCATGGTCTCCTCGGCGCTCTACCGCTACTTCCCCAGCCGCGACGAGCTGCTGACCGCGCTGATCGTCGACGCCTACAACGCCGTCGGAGAGGCCGCGGAAGGCGCCCGCGACACCTTGACCGGCCCCGATGCCAAGCGCCCCGTCGCCCGCTGGAGTGCCGTCTGCGCCGCCGTACGCACCTGGGCGCTGGCCCACCCGCACGAGTACGCGCTGATCTACGGCTCCCCGGTGCCCGGCTACACCGCACCCCGCACCACCGCCGAGCCCGCCGCCCGCGTCGGCCTCGCGCTGATCGGCGTGGTTCGCGAGGCGCATGCCGCGGGTGTGCTGAAGGAGCCCGCCGAGCCGCTGCCCGACGCGGTGGTCGGCGATGCGCTCACTCTTGGCGCGGAGCTGGGCGTCGAGCTGCCCGGTCCGGTGCTGGCGCGGCTCGTCGGCGCCTGGGCGCAGCTGTTCGGCCTGGTGAGTTTCGAGGTCTTCGGCCAGTTCAACCGGGTGATCGAGGCCCGTACCGCATTCTTCGAGCAGGCCGTCCTCCAGCTGGCCCGCAGCGTCGGTCTGACCACGCCCCGCTAGCCCCCGGCTCCTACGACCCCACCGGCTACTCCCGTGGGAGTACCGCCGGGCACTGCCCCGGGCTGACGCCGCCGGGCCGGGCCGCGGTCTAGCGTTACGGGCATGGAGAACGCACGGCCGCCGTGGGCGCGGCGCTGCCTCGGGCCGGTGTGGGAGCGATGGTCGCCGGTGCGCGCGGAGCCGAGGAGCTGGGCAGGGGTCCGGTTGCCCTGGGCCTCGACGGTCGCGGTGACGGTGTTCGTCATGGTCGGCTCCGGCTTTGCGGCGCACACCCAACCCGAGCGGGTGCCGCTGGACGCATTCGCGCGGGCGCTGCTGGTGTTCGGCGGCGCCCTGCTGCTCTTCCGGCACCGTTACCCGCGTACCGTCGCCCTCGCCACGTCCGCCTCCGCCGCGGTGTACTTCGCGGCCGGATACCCGTACGGGCCGATCTTTCTCACCCTCGCGCTGGGCGCCTTCGGGGCGATTCTCGCCGGGCACCGCATCACCGCGTGGTGCGCGCTCGGGGGCCTGTGGGCGAGTCATGTTCTCGTCGGCCACTGGCTCTACCGGTGGCTGCCGCCGCGCGACGGGCCCGCCCCGTGGGGGGACGCGCTGTTCGTGGCTGTCTGGGTGGTGGCCGTCGTCGCCGTATCGGAGCTGGTGCGGGTGCGCCGCGAGCAGCTCGCCAGGGTGCGTGCCGAACGGGCCGCCGCCGAGCGGCGCCGGGCGGACGAGGAACGGCTGCGGATCGCCCGGGAGCTGCATGACGTCCTCGCGCACAGCATCTCCGTCATCAACGTCCAGGCGGGCGTGGGTCTTGCCCTGCTGGACAGCGACCCCGAGCAGGCGCGTAAGGCGCTGACCACCATCAAGGCCGCGAGCAAGGAAGCGCTCGGCGAGGTACGGCAGGTCCTGGACACCCTGCGCACCCGTGGGGACGCCCCGCGCTCCCCGGCTCCGGGGCTGGACCGGCTGCCCGAACTCACCGAACAGGCCAAGGGCGCGGGGCTCGCCGTGGACGTCACCACCGCGGGCACCCGCGTCGCACTGCCGCCCGGCGCGGATCTCG
This sequence comes from Streptomyces sp. NPDC048483, assembly GCF_040651455.1. NCBI lineage: Bacteria > Bacillati > Actinomycetota > Actinomycetes > Kitasatosporales > Streptomycetaceae > Streptomyces > Streptomyces sp. NPDC048483. The sequence goes on along the minus strand of NZ_JBEZJZ010000131.1, from coordinate 16,521 downwards.
CCGCCTTCCGTATCGTCCAGGAGGCGCTCACCAACATCGTGCGCCACTCCGGTTCGCGCACCGCCCGGGTCCTGCTCCGGTACGCCCCCGGCGCGTTGGAGGTCCAGGTCGACGACGACGGCCCGGCGACCGCCGCCGCCGGGGAGCCGGCCGGCGGCGGCAACGGCCTGGTCGGGATGCGGGAGCGGGCCGCGGCCCTCGGCGGCACCGTCGAGGCGGGCCCGCGCCCGGACGGCGGCTTCCGGGTCCGGGCCCGCATTCCACTGGCGGTTTCGAACGGCCCGGCCGCTGCCACGCATACGGAGGCGGACAGGGGTACGGATACGGTGCCGCCGACCGCCACCGAGGAGGAGTCGTGATCCGGGTACTGCTCGCCGACGACCAGCTGCTGGTCCGCGCCGGTTTCAAGGTGCTGCTGGACGCCCAGCCGGACATCGAGGTGGTCGGCGAGGCGTCCGACGGGCAGCAAGCGCTGGAGGCGGTCCGCCGGCACCTGCCGGACGTCGTGCTGATGGACATCCGGATGCCCGTACTGGACGGCCTGGTGGCGACCCGCCGGATCACCGAGGACCCGCAGCTGTCCGGCGTCAAGGTCGTCATGCTGACCACCTTCGAGCTGGACGAGTACGTCTTCGAGGCGATCCGCTCCGGTGCCGCCGGCTTCCTCGTCAAGGACACCGAACCGGAGGAGCTGCTACGGGCCGTGCGGGCGGTCGTCGACGGCGATGCGCTGCTCTCGCCCGGTGTCACCCGTCGCCTCATCGCCGAATTCGCGGCCCGCTCCAAGGAACCGGCCGCGGCCGATGCGCTGTCCCAACTGACCGAGCGGGAGCGCGAGGTGATGGCGCTGGTCGGCATCGGTCTCTCCAACGAGGAGATCGCCCGCCGCCTGGTCGTCAGCCCGCTGACCGCCAAGACCCATGTCAGCCGCACCATGGTCAAACTGGGCGCCCGGGACCGCGCCCAACTGGTCGTGCTGGCCTATGAGTCGGGGTTGGTGCGCCCCGGCTGGCTGGGCTGAATCCAGACGATGTCCCGGCCGCCCGGCCGCCTGCCCGCCCGGCCGCCCGGCCCGCCCGGCCGCCCGGCCCGCCGGGTCCGGCCGGCGCCGTAGCCCCGCACGACCCGGTCGGCGGCGGGCGTGATGACGCTGGGCACCCTGGCGAGTCGGGCCGTCAACTGGCCGCGGCTGCAACGGAATCCGGGGATGCTGCTGCAGCCGGTCGGCCTGTTGCCATCACGCTCTTCGGGCCCCTCGGGCTCTTCGTCCCGAGCTGCGCGATACCGCTGCCCGGACCGCTCAGGTCCCCAGGAGACGCCCCGCCGTTCAGACGGCGCCTGCCTCCCGCCACAGCGCTGTCAGCGCGTCGTCGCCGGTAACCGTCAGCTTGTCGAACGGCAGGCGGCCCCACAGTGCGAGGTAGAGCTCCTCGGCCGGTCCCTCGATGGTGCAGTCCACCGGGGCCTCCTGCTCTTGCCGTATGTGCTCGGGGGCCGACCCGGTCGTCCGGACGGTGCGCGGCGGCGCGCTGGAGAGATGCATGGTCCAGTCGGCATCGACCGTGTCCGTGGCGCGGACCCGTAGCGTCTTGGGCACGGCCGTACGCACCTGGCTGTGATCCTGGCCGTGGAATCCTGCCAGGAGTTCATCGATGCCGTCGGCGGCGAAGGCGGCCGGCAGGGGAGTGAGCGCCATTCCCGCGGCCTGCTGGGCGTCCGCGCGGTGGATCGAGGTCTCATGGGCCTGCCGTCGCGCCCAGAAGGCCAGCGGGGACGGCGCGGGCAGGAAGGTCCAGGTCTCCAGATCCTGCGGGGCGGTGTGCAGCGCCACCACCAGGCGGTGATGACCCTCGCGCAGCCAGGGCACGAGTTGCCAGTCGGTCAGGTCCGGGGCGGCGGGGAACTCGCCCGGCCGCTCGGTGGGCTGCGTCACCAGGTCCGTCACCCAGCGGTGCACCCGCCCGACGTGGGTGACCAGATCCCGTATCTTCCACTTGGGGCAGGAGGGAACCTGGGTGTCGGGGCGGGCCTGCTCCGCGGCGTCGGCAAGCAGTCCGCCGTCCAGCCGCAGTGCTGCGACGAACTCAGTGATCTCCATACCGGCGAGTGTGCCAGCCGCCTCTGACAATGGCTCGGCCCGGTCGTCGTCCATGCCCACCGCGTGCCCCGGGGCCCGCTCCCGTATCACCCCCGCCCGCCGTGATGCGCCCCGCGCGTCCCGTACGCGATGGCCACCGCGACCGCCGCGAGCAGGGCGACCGTCGTCAGCGCGAGGGGCAGCGTGAACGCCTCGGCCAGGAAGCCGATGGCGGGCGGGCCCAGCAGCATGCCGCCGTAGCCGATGGTGGAGGCCGCGGCGACACCGCCGGGACCGCCGGCCTCGCCGGCGCGGGCGATGGCGACGGGGAAGATGTTGGCGAGCCCGAGACCGGCCACCGCGAAGCCGAGGCAGGCCGCCCACGCGGTGGGTGCCAGGGCGCCGAGCAGCATGCCGGCGGTCGCCGTCGCACCGCCCGCGATCAGTGCGCGGGCCGGCCCGAAGCGCTGCACCACGGCAGTGCCCGACAGCCGCCCGGCGGTCATCGCCAGCGCGAACACCGCGTATCCGGCGGCGGCGAGGCCGGGCCCCGCGGCCAGGTCCTGGGAGAGGTGCAGCGCGCCCCAGTCGGCCATTGCGCCCTCTCCGTAGGCGGTGCAGAGCGCGATGAGGCCGAAGATGAAGACGAGGCGGCCGGGGCGGCGCGGCCCGGTACGGCCCTCGGACGCGGGCATCCGCTCCGGTACGGAGGGTGCGGGGTGTGCGAGCAGTGAGCGTCCCGCGAGGGCCGCCACCAGGAGGCCGGTCGCGGCGAGCAGCGAGAGGTGCACGGTGGGGGACAGACCGCCGGCGAGCAGCCCGCCGAGCCCCGCGCCGAGCATCCCGCCGAGGCTGAAGGCGGCGTGGAAGCTCGGCATCACCGGGCGCCGCAGGGCGCCGATCAGGTCGACGGCGGCGCTGTTCATCGCGACGTTGAGCGAGCCGTACGCGGCGCCGAAGACCAGCAGGACCAGGCCCAGCGCGGTCGCCGAGTGGGTGAGCGGAGGCAGCACGATGCTCAGCGACATCGCGACGCCGGAGGCAACCGTCACGGCGTGGCTGCCGAACCGCCGGCACAGCCGTCCGGTGATCATCATGAACGCGACGGCGCCCGCCGACACGCCGAGCAGGGCGAGCCCGAGGGTGCCCGCGCCGGCGCCTGTCTGCGCCTTGATCGCGGGGATGCGGACGACCCATCCGGCGAACAGGAAGCCGTCCATGGCGAAGAATGCAGTGATCGCCAGGCGGAGCCGGACCAGTTGTGGGTCGGTGGAAGAATGGGAGAGGGAGCGCGTCCTACGGTTTCCGGCCCCCGTAAGGGCCGCCCGTATTTTGTTTAGCGTCGGCACAAAGTCAGAATAGAGGCGTGACCCAGACTCGGACAACCAGGTTGGAGCGGGGCCGTGGCGCCCTCGGACCCGCACTGGAGCTCGTACACACCGGACGCGCACCCACCCGCGCCGTCCTGACCTCGGAACTCGGCGTGACGCGCGCGACCGCGGGCGCGGTGGCGGCCGAGCTCGAAGCGCTCGGCCTGATCACCGTCGACTCCCGGCCGACCGCCTCCGCCGGGTCCCAAGGGCGCCCCTCCCACCGGCTGTTCGTCGCAGAACGCGGCCCTGTCGTGCTCGCCGCACAGATCCACGCCGACGGCTTCCGTGTCGCCCTGGTCGGCCTCGGCGGCCGCATCGTGGCGACCGCCGCCGGCTGCGGCACGATCCCCGCCGACCCGGCCCATGTCCTCGCCGAGGCCGTCGCGGCCGGCTCCGCCCTGCTGCGCGAGTCCGGCCGTCGCTGCCTCGGCGCCGGCCTCGCGGTGCCCTCCGCCGTCGCGGAACCGGACGGCGAGGCCCTCAACCCGCTGCACCTCGCCTGGCCCGCGGGCGCCCCCGTACGTGCACTGTTCCTCCGCGCGCTCGCCGACGCCGGCATCCCCGGAGTCACCGAAGAGATCGGCTTCACCGGCAACGACGTCAACCTCGGGGCGCTCGCCGAACACCGGCACGGCGCCGGCCGGGGCGCCCGCGACCTGCTCTGTGTGGCCTCCGGCCACCGGGGCGTCGGCGGGGCCCTGGTGCTCGACGGCCGCCTGCACAGCGGCAGTTCGGGCCTCGCCCTCGAGGTCGGCCATCTCACCGTCAATCCCGAGGGCGCGCCCTGCCACTGCGGCGGCCGCGGCTGTCTGGACGTCGAGGCGGACCCGCTCGCCTTCCTCGGCGCCGCCGGCCGTGAACCGGGCCCCGAGGGTTCGCTGCTCCACCAGGCCGCCGACCTGCTGCGGAACGACTACGCCGACCCGGGTGTCCGCGCCGCGGCCGACCTCCTCATCGACCGCCTCGGCCTCGGCATCGCCGGACTCGTCAACATCCTCAACCCCGACCGCATCATCCTCGGCGGCCTGCACCGCGCCCTGGTGGAGGCCGACCCGGAACGGCTGCGCGCGGTGGTCGCCGACCGCAGCCTGTGGGGCCGCAGCGGCGGCGTGCCGATCCTGCCGTGCAGCCTTGACCACAACAGCCTGGTCGGCGCGGCGGAGCTGGCCTGGCAGCCGGTGCTGGACGATCCGCTGGTGGTCGTCGAGCGGTAGCGGGCCCAGGGCCCCGAGCGCGCCGGCGGGCCCGGCGGCCCCTGGGCCCGGTCGCCTGGAGGGTCCGGCCGCCTGGAGGGGCCAGGACCTGGAGGGGCTACGGGGCCGCCTCTAGGCTTCCGCCATGATTCCCGAAGCGCTCGCCCGCAGCCCGTACGTCAGCCTCGTCACCCACCGCAGGAACGGCACCCCGGTGGCCACCCCCGTATGGGCGGTGGCCGAGGGGGACGCACTCCTGGTGTGGACGCGGGACGACAGCTGGAAGGTGAAGCGGCTGCGCAACGATGCGAGGGTGACCGTCACCCCGTGCGATGTACGCGGCCGCCTCACCGAGGGCGCGCCCACCATGGAAGGCACCGCCCGGCTCCTGGAGGGGCCCGGGGAGCTCCTCCGGGTACGCAGGGCGATGGCCGGCAAATACGGCCTGCGGTTCCGGTTGATGGACACCGGTGGCGCGCTGCTGCGCCGGGGCAAGCGGCCGCATGTGGGAATCGCCGTCACCCTGTGACGGGAATGCCCGTCATCCTGCGACGCGATGTGGCCGTCATCCTGCGACGCAATGGGCCGTCACCCTGTGACGGGACGGGAGCGCCCCAGGTCGGCGGCGAAGGCGCGGGCCGGGTTGGCCGTCAGGAACTGCGTCACCAGGCCTTCCCCCAGGGCGAGCGCGAGCCGCTCCCGGTGGCGGCGCAGCAGATACGGCATGCCGGGGCTGCCGTTGACCGACCGGGCGCCGGCCGTCGTGGTGTCGCCGCCGAGCAGAATCCGGTCGCCGAAGCCCGCCCCGGCGAGCGCGGCCAGCGCATCGGGCAGCCGCCAGTCCGTCGCGTGATGCGCCCGTGAGGGGCCGTCAAAGGCCAGATACGCACCCGCCTCGGCGGCCATCCGGTGCACGACGAGGTCCGGCGCGCGGTTGAGATGGCCGAGGACCACCCGGTCCGGCGCGACCCCCAACTCGCCGCAGAGCAGATCGAGGACGTCCAGCGCGCCGGTGCCCAGCTCCAGGTGAATGCCGATGGCCACCCCGGTGGCGCGCTGGGCCTCGGCGGCCGCGGTCATGGTGTACCGGGCGTGCCGGTCCAGCCCGTGGAACCCCCCGGCCACCTTGATCATTCCGGCGCGTACACCGGTGCCGCCGATCCCCTCTGTGAGCTCGGAGACAAACACCCCGGCGAGATCGGCCCGGACCCGCTCCAGCACCTCCGGCGCGTAGTGCACCGCCTGGTGCAGCCCGGTGGCGGCGACGATCCGCACCCCCGACTCCCTTGCCAGCCGAGGCAGTTCGGCGGCACCCCGGCCCATGCCGTACGGCGTCCACTGGATCACCGCCGCGCCGCCTGCCGTACGGAAGGCGGCCAGCTCGGCGGCCGCGGCCCCGGCGTCGGCCAGCTCCTGGCCCGGCAGCTGGGGGCTGCGCAGGAAGAGGTGGTCGTGGGCGTCGCAGACGCCGAGGTCGGCGGGGGCGATGTCGCCGAGGACCGTACGGATGACGGGGCCGGCGGGGGCGACAGGGTCGGCGGGGGCGACAAGGGCGGCGGGCAGGTCGCCCTCGGACACGTTCACCACTGCTGCCCCGCCCCCAGCGCGTCAACGCCCGGCGCGGACAGGTGCAGCACCTGATAGCGGTCGCCGGCGCCCTCCGGGACGGCGTCCGTCCAGAGGGTGAAGTGGACCAGCTCCCAGTGGCGGGGATCGAGCGCCAGAGAGGTGGCGTACACGCCCTCCGTAGCGGCCAACTCCTCATGTTCGGCCACCGCGTTGGCGATGACGGTCGCCGGATCGGCACCCTCGGGGACGGTCTCGGTACGGCGCGAGAAAGCCCCCGGCAGGCGGCCCGCGTCCGGCCCCGGCCGGTGGAACAGCCCCTGCCAGTGCCGGACGGCCGGCCGCCCGAAGTCGCGGATCACCCCGCGGAATCCGTCGCCCAGGAGAAAGCCGCTCATGGCCTCCGGGTCGGCCCAGAGATAGAACGGCGCGTACTGATTGACCGGCGATCCGTCGACCCCGCGCTCCCGGATGCCGTACGCCTTCAGGCCGAGCCCCGGGAAGCCGTCCAGGAGGTGGCCCTTGGACTTCACGCGGTGCCGGATGATCTGCATGTCGTAGTCGGCGGGGAGGGTGATCGCGTACTGCATGGCGTGCATCGGAGGGCTCCGTACGGGGGAGGGGAGTGCATTTCGGGTGCGGCGACGCGCCGGGTGCGGTGATGTGCCGGCCGGGTGGGGTTACACGCTCGGGTAGTCGTCCGTGCCGACGAGCTCCGCCCACTCGATGGTCGTGCCGTCGGCCGCGGCTTCGACGGTGGCCAGGTGCGTCATGAAGCTGTCCGGCGCCGCGCCGTGCCAGTGCCGCTCGCCCGGCGCGATCCATACCGTGTCCCCTGCGCGGATCGGCTCGACGGGTCCGCCCGCGCGCTGCACCAGCCCGGCGCCCTCGGTGACATGCAGGACCTGGCCGTGCGGATGGGTGTGCCAGGCGGTGTGCGCGCCGGGGGCGAAGTGGACGCTGAACATCCGCAGACGGGAGGGGGCGGGCGGGGCGGCGATCTCGTCGAGCCAGACGCTGCCGGTGAACTGCTCGGCGGGGCCCGGCCGGCTGGCGGGGCGCTGTCGGGTGATCTCCATGGAGGCGCGAACTCCTAGTGGTCGGTGTCGGTGTCGGTGACTGTGCCGGTGTTCGCGCCGGTGTCGGCGTGGGGCGTGACCTGCGCCGCGAGCAGCGACAGGACGCCTCGTACGGCGGCATCGAACGGCGCGGTGTCATCTGCCGCCCGTGCGAGGACGTATCCGCCCTGGACGACGGCCGCGACGGTCGCCGCGGTGTCCGCCGGGTCCAGGCCGGCGGCGAGCTCGCCGCGCCGCTGTCCCTCGGCGAGCACCTCGGTGATCCGGCCCTGCAGCCAGCCGAACATCTCGTCCAGCGGCTGCCGCAGCTCCGGGTCCTGCACCACATCGCGGTCCTGCGTCATCCGGCCGATGGGGCAGCCGCGCAGCACCCGCCGTTCGCGCAGCAGATAGCCGGCGACCCGGTCGTACGCCGTACCCGGCCCCGCCAGGCACGCCTCGGCGGTCTCCGTCATGCCTTCCGCGGTGCGCCGGATCGCCGCCAGCGCCAGTTCCGACTTGCCCGCGAAGTGGTGGTACATGCTGCCCTGTCCGACGCCCGCGCGGTCCAGGATCGCCTTGGGGCTGGTGCCGACATAGCCGCGCTCCCACAGGAGTTCCTGGGTGCTGCGTACCAGTCGTTCCCGGGTGCCGGGGGTGGGTTCCCGCGTAGTGCTCATGATCGCACTGTACATACTAGTAGTTACAGAATTCAAGCGCGGCCGCCGTAGAGCCGCCACCGCAGCGCGAGCCGTCGCCGAACGCCGGGCCGGAGCAGCGCCGCCCGTCCCGCGTACTCCCCCCGTCGTACGTGGAAAGCCGCTGGCCGTACGACGACTGACGGCGCCCGGAAGACGAGTCTCGGAGGTGACATCGACACCCGTCCCACCGAGGAGCTGAGTACCGTGTTCGAGCTGGCGAACCCCTGGTCCGGAGGTGGCCCCGGCCCCTGGATCCTCTTTGTTCCGGTCATCTGGGCGCTGGCCGTCTTCGGCGTGGTGACCCTGCTGCGCCGCACCGTCTGGCGGCACGGCGGACCGGGCCGGCCGTTCCGCGGCCCGCAGTCCGCCGCCCGTACCGACGCGCCCACGCCCATCGCCGTCCTCGGCCGCCGCTTCGCCGCCGGCGAGATCGACGAGGAGGAGTACTGGCGCCGGCTGTCCGTCTTGGAGGAGCACTTCGGCACCGGCCCCAAGGGAGGCACGGCATGACCGCCACCCGCCCCCGCCTCACCGCACCCGCCGCGGCCCGCGTCATCGACGCGGTCAAGATCTACGGATCCGGCGACGCGCAGGTACGGGCCCTGGACGGGGTCAGCGTCGACTTCCCGGCCGGCCGCTTCACCGCGATCATGGGCCCCTCGGGTTCCGGCAAATCCACGCTGCTGCATATCGCGGCCGGCCTGGACAGCCTCACGTCCGGGTCGGCCCTCGTGGCCGGCACGGATCTGACCACCCTCGACGACCGCCGGCTCACCCTGCTGCGTAGGGACCGCATCGGCTTTGTCTTCCAGGCCTTCAATCTGCTGCCCACGCTCACCGTTGCCGAGAACATCACCCTCCCGCTGGACCTGGCGGGCAAGAAGGCCGACACCGAATGGATCGAAGGACTCGTTGCCGTCGTCGGACTCCAGGACCGGCTGGACCACCGGCCGAGCGAGCTCTCCGGGGGCCAGCAGCAGCGAGTAGCGGTGGCCCGTGCCCTCGCCGGCCGCCCCGAGGTCGTCTTCGCGGACGAGCCGACCGGCAACCTGGACTCCCGCTCCGGCGAGGAGGTGCTCGGGCTGCTGGGCCGGGCCGTACGGACCATGGGCCGCACCGTCGTCATGGTCACCCACGACCCGGTGGCCGCCGCCCACGCCGACGAGGTCGTCTTCCTGGCCGACGGGCGGCTGGTGGACCGGATGGCCGAGCCGACCGCCGAGCGCGTCCTGGACCGCATTAAGGCGTTCGACCTCACATCCCGTGAGGGGGCCCTGTCATGACCGGCCTGCCCGCGCCCCTGAGCCTCGCCGGCTCCGCCCTCCGCGCCCACAAACGCCGCTTCGCCGGCACCTTCTTCGCCGTACTGCTCGGCGTCGCCTTCCTCAGCGGCACCCTCGTCATGGGCGACACCCTGCGTGCAAGCTTCGACACCATGTTCGGCAACGCCACCCGCGGCACCGCGGCCGTGGTGCGCAGCGCCGATGTCGTCACTGCCCCCGGCGCGGGCCAGGGCACCCGTCAGCCCGTCAGTACGTCGCTGGTCACGGCCGTCGAAAAGGTGCCGGGCGTGGCCGCCGCGGTGCCCGCCATCCAGGGTGAGGCGCGGCTGACCGGCAAGAACGGCAAGGTGGTCGGCGCCGCCCAGGGACCGCCGTCGCGCGGCGGCAACTGGATCACCGACCCGCAGCTGAACCCCTATCAACTCGCCGAAGGCCACGCCCCCGACGCCCCCGGCCAGGCGGTCATCAACCGCGGTGCGGCCAAGGCCGGCGGCCTGCGGATCGGCGACCGCACCGTACTGCGCACACCCGACCCCGTCACCGTCACCGTCGTCGGCATCGCGACCTTCGGCGGCGAGGACGGTATGGGCCAGAGCACCTATACGGCGCTGACGCAGTCCGACGCCGAGAAGTACTTCACCCCGAGGCCGGGGCGGGCCGCGAGCATCCAGGTCCGCGCCGCCTCCGGTGTCTCCCAACAGGAGCTCGTCGACGCGATCCGGCCCTCTCTGCCCAAGGGCGTGGAGGCCGTCACCGGCGAGCAGTTCACCGACGAGAGCAGTGCCGTCGCCGGCGGATTCCTGACCCTCTTCACCACGCTGCTGCTGGTGTTCGCGGGAATTTCCCTGCTGGTTGCGACGTTCTCCATCCACAACACCTTCGCCATCGTCGTCGCCCAGCGCACCCGCGAGAACGCCCTGCTGCGCACCCTCGGAGCGTCCCGGCGGCAGATCGTCGGGGCGACCCTGACCGAGGCCGCGGCCGTTGCGCTCGCCGCCTCCGCCGTCGGGCTGCTCGCCGGCGTCGGCATCGCGGCCGGACTCCAGGCCCTCTTCCCGGCGATCGGCTTCCCGTTCCCCGGCGGCCCGCTGGTCATCGGCGCCGTATCGCTGGTGCTGCCGGTCGTCGTCGGCGTCGTGGTGTGCCTCGGCTCCGCGCTGCTGCCCGCCCAACGCGCCGGGCGCACCGCCCCGATGGCCGCCCTCCGCGACACCGCCGTGGACGCCTCGGGCGCCTCCCGCGGGCGTGCCGTGACCGGCGCGGCCCTGGGCGCGATCGGCCTCGCGCTGACCGTCTACGGCGCCGCCGGCACCCCGAACACCGTCCTCACCGGTATCGGCGCGCTCCTCACCCTCGTCGCCTTCGTCGCCCTCGGTCCGGTCGCCGCCACCGTCGCCGTACGGGCGCTGGGCGGTCCGCTCGCCCGGCTGCGCGGCGTCACCGGGGCGCTCGCCCGGCGCAATGCGCTGCGGTCGTCCCAACGGACCGCGGCCACCGCCACCGCCCTGATGATCGGCGTCGCCGTGGTCTGCCTCTTCACGATCTTCGGTGCCTCCCTCAAGGCGGGCGCGGACCGTTCGGTCTCGCAGGCGTTCGCCGGCGACATCGCGGTCGGCACCACGTCGTACGGGCCCGGTGGCAGCGGCATCAGCCCCCGGCTCGCCCCGGCGCTGGACCGGTTGCCCCAGGTGGACGCCGCCCTCGGCCTCGGCAAGGGCGTGGCCGAGGTGGACGGCGCCGGCCGCCAGTTGACCATCACCGATCCGGGCGCACTCACCAAGGTCCTCGATCTGGGCGCCGTACAGGGCTCCCTCAACGGGCTCGGCCGCACCGGCCTGGCCGTCGCCAAGGAGGAGGCCGCCAAGAAAGGCTGGCACATCGGCAGCACCGCCGAGCTGACCTTCGCCGACGGCGACCGCGCGCACTTCACCGTACGTGCCGTCTACGCACAGGCCGACCTCACCGGCGACTACGTCATCTCCCGCCAGGCCTGGCAGCCGCACCGTATCCAGGACTCCGACAACCTGGTCGCGGTCTCCCTGCGGCACGGCGTCGGCACCGCCGACGGCAAGGCCGCGGTGGCGCACACCGCCGCCGCATACGGCAGTCCGCCGGTGCAGACCCGCGCCGAGTACGCCGCCACCGCCGCGAACGGCGTCGACACCTTCCTGACCCTCGTCTACGCCCTGCTCGCCCTGGCCGTGGTGATCGCCCTGCTCGGCATCGCCAACACCCTCACCCTGGCGCTGCACGAACGCACCCGCGAACTGGGCCTGCTGCGGGCCGTCGGCCAGACCCGGGCACAGCTGCGCGCCATGGTGCGCTGGGAATCGGTTCTGGTGGCCGCCTTCGGGACGGCCGGCGGGCTGGCGCTCGGCGCGTTCCTGGGCTGGGCGCTGGTACGGGCCGCCGACAGCGCGGGCAGCAGCGTGTTCACGGTGCCGGCAGGGCAGTTGGCGGCGGTCGCACTGATCGGGACGGCCGCGGGGGCGGTGGCCGGGCTGCGGCCGGCGCGCCGGGCCGCACGGCTGGATGTGCTGCGGGCGATCGCCACCGAGTAGCGCCGCACCGTGGCCGGAAAGCGACGTCAGCCGACCTTCGTGCCCCCGGTGCGGGGGAGGGGGTCGGCCGCCGCCGCAGGAGCGGTGTCCAGCTGGGCCGGATCCAGCGGTACGGGCTCCCAGCGTGCGGGCATCGCGCGCGGGGCGGGCCGGGCAGGCGCGGAGGTGAGGGCGGGGAGCGTGAACCAGACAACCTTCCCCCTGCCGTCCGTGTCCGGATGCATCCCCCAGCTCTCGCTGAGCGCCGCGATCAGCGCCAGACCGCGGCCGCAGGTCTCCCAGGTATCGGCGTCCCGGATCCGCGGCAGCCGCGGGTCCAGATCGTGCACCGAGACCGTCAACTGATCGAGCAGTGCGTACAGTTCGACCGTGCACTGCTTGCTCGGACGGGCGTGCCGGTGGACGTTGGCGAGCAGTTCGGTCACCCCCAGGGCCGCCGGATCTATCAAGGCGTCCAGATGCCAGCAGCGCAATTGCGCCGAGACGATCCTGCGCACATGTCCGATACGGGCCGGAAGGGCCTGGAGCTCCACCGTGCAATGTCTGCTGGGCTGCCTGATCACGACCGCGACTCCCTGATGAGGCCGGGCGCCCCCCGAACACGGCAGGGGCGAAGATCGGATCCAGCGATGCCGGCTGCACGACGATGCCGACCGCATCACAGCGTCACCGCTGGTGAACCCTCAGTGATACGAGTCCCAGGGTCGGGCAGCCGGTGCGGTCCCGCAACCGCACGTCCCCGGCCCTCACCGGCTGTCCCGGGCGGGTCAGGTGCGTGGCGTACGAGCCGCCTGTACAGCCTTCAGGAAGCGGTCCGGGGCCCCCAGCGTGAGCGAATAGCGATGGCCGTTGAGGGTGGCGAGCGCCCGGTCCCGCGCCGCGAACAGCGGTTTATGAGCCTGCACGGCCTGTAGCGGGGCGCTGTCTATCTCCGTGCCGTAGCTCGTCAGCAGCGCCAGTCGGCCGTCTCTGATGACGATCTGTCCGGCGCGGGTCAGGGACCGCAGCCATCGCTCGATCCGTACGCCGGTCGCGTTGAATTCCGGCTCCGCCATGGCCACCACCTCCTCGGTGCATCGGGCAGGTGCCCTTCACCGCCCCTTCAGGAAGTTTGCCCGCACGGCGCCCCGTACACCAGTGCCCCCGGTCTCCGGCGGCCGCAACGCCCCACTCCCAGGCCTTCCTTGGGGTCTCTCAAAGTGATGTTTATGCAGGTGAGAAGCGTGCGGCGGGTGGTTATAGTCGGGATCGGCCCGGCGTTGTGCGCGGGCGTCCAAAACCTGAGGAGTGCGCCGGTGAGTACCGCACAGCAGCCCCAGAGCCAGCCGGACCGCGAGATACGCGAGACCGTGGCCGCGGCCCCGATGGCGACCATCGACGTCGACCGTACGGATCCGGACTACCGCGAATGGCTGAAAGAGGCCGTCCGCAAGGTCCAGGCGGACGCCAACCGCACCGCCGACACCCACCTCCTGCGCTTCCCCCTGCCCGAGGAGTGGGGCATCGACCTCTACCTCAAGGACGAGTCGACGCACCCCACCGGCAGCCTCAAGCACCGTCTTGCCCGCTCACTGTTCCTCTACGGGCTGTGCAACGGCTGGATCCGCCCCGGCAAGCCCGTCATCGAGTCCTCCAGCGGCTCCACGGCCGTCTCCGAGGCATACTTCGCCTCGCTGATCGGGGTGCCGTTCATCGCCGTCATGCCGGCCACCACCAGCCGGGAGAAGACCCGTCTGATCGAGTTCCACGGCGGCAGCTGCCATCTGGTCCAGGACCCGCGGACCGTCTACGAGGTCTCCGCCCGGCTCGCCGCCGAGTCCGGCGGCCACTACATGGACCAGTTCACCTACGCCGAACGGGCGACCGACTGGCGCGGCAACAACAACATCGCCGAGTCCATCTACCAGCAGCTGCGGCTGGAGCGCTACCCCGAGCCAGCCTGGATCGTCGCCACGGCCGGCACCGGCGGCACCTCCGCCACCATCGCCCGCTATGTCCACTACATGCAGTACGACACCCGCGTCTGCGTCCCCGACCCGGAGAACTCCTGCTTCTTCGACGGCTGGCGCACCGGCGACGCCAAGACCGACTGCGCCACCGCCTCCCGCATCGAGGGCATCGGCCGTCCCCGGATGGAGCCGAGCTTCGTCCCCGGTGCGATCGACCGGATGATGAAGGTCCCCGACGCGGCCAGCGTCGCCGCCGTACGTGCCCTGGAGACGGCGATCGGCCGCAAGGCGGGCGGCTCGACCGGCACCGGACTGTGGAGCTCGCTGAAGATCGTCTCGGAGATGGTCGCCGAGGGCCGCACAGGATCCGTGGTCACCCTGCTCTGCGACCACGGAGACCGCTACCTCGACAAGTACTACTCCGACGACTGGCTGGCTGCCCAGGGCCTGGACATCGCGCCGTACACCCGCACCATCGAGACCTTCCTGACCAACGGCACCTGGACGGGCTGAGGCCCGACGGGGCCGGCCGGGCCTTACCCCCTGCCCCCTCGGCGGTGTGTCGGCGACCAGGGTCGATCGCGGTCGAGCGGGCGGTGGGGTGGGGGATCGTGGTGTGCCGAGGGGATCGTGGTGGTGGGCCACGGGGAGCACAGTGGTGTGCCGCGGGGATGGTGGTGGCCCACCGGAACCGGGTGGCCCACCGGAATCGTGGTGCCCCACCGGAATCGTGGTGCCCCACGGGAATACCGTCCCGGGTTCGCCGTGTTGTGGCCCGCAGGGGGCGCCCGTATCCCCTAAGGGATGTGTTCGGCCAGCCCCTAGGTCTCGCCCGTTGGGGTGGTGGCGAGCCGGCGGTCCAGGGCTCGTACGGACTTCCGGAAGGCGCGTCCCAGGCCCGGCCGGGCCAGCGTCATCACCAGCCGGAGCGGCGCCGGGCCGTCGGCCGCGAACGTCCACCGCAGCCGCGTACCGCCGCCCGCCGGAGTCAGCCGCCAGTCCTCCAACAGGGCCCGCAGGCCTGGGGCGTTGGTGGTGTCGACCCGGTAGGCGTAGCGCTCGTCCGGCTCCGCCGCCAGAACCGTCTCGGTGAACCGCGTACCGCCCGTCAGCCGCACCTCGCGGCCCCTGCCGCCGTCCGTGGCCGCCGCCTGAGAGACGCCGGTGAACCAGCTCGACCAGCCCGCCACGTCGTCCGCCAGCGCGGCATACGCCACCTTTGGCGGCGCGGCGACCTCTGCGGCGAACACCAGCCGCAGCGGAGCGGATTCGACGAAGTCGAGCTCGACGGGGCGGAGTCGGCGTGCCATGGGCGAGCACCCCCTACGGGACGGTCGGCGGGCCGGGCTGTCCGGCCCGGAGCCGCACACCATAACTGTCACGCCGTCAGATGTCTGCGGTGCGGGCCGCTTCATGTGTCCCGCTGGACGTGTCCGCTTCGTGTGTGCTGCTTCGTGTGTGCTGCTTCCTCAGATATCCGCGTCGGCCGGCTGTTCGCCCGCCACCAGCAGCTCCGGTGGCAGCTCTGCGAATTCCGCACGTGCCTCGGTGGACAGACCGGCATCCGTCACCAGCACATCCACCTCCTCCAGCGATGCGAACGAACTCAGTCCGACCGTGCCCCACTTGGTGTGGTCGGCCACCACCACCACCCGTCGCGCGGACCGTACGAAATGCCGGTTGGTCTCCGCCTCCGCGAGATTCGGAGTGGACAGGCCGGCCTCCACCGATATGCCGTGCACTCCGAGAAACAACACATCGAAGTGGAGAGACCGGATCGCGGCATCCGCCACCGGGCCCACCAAGGTGTCCGACGGCGTCCGCACCCCGCCCGTCAGCACCACCGTCGCGGCTCCTGCGCGCGGCGCCGCGCCGCCGCTCGCCGCCGCCCGCTGGGCGTTGTAGAACACATCGGCCACCCGTACCGAATTCGTCACCACCGTCAGATCCGGCACCTCGAGCAGCTGCTGTGCCAGCGCGAACGCGGTCGTACCGCCCGCCAGCGCGATCGCACTGCCCGGCGCCGCCATTTCGGCCGCGGCCTTGGCGATGTCCTCCTTGGCGCTCAGCTCCAGCCCCGACTTCGCCTCGAAACCAGGCTCATGCGCACTCGGCTCACTGACCGGCACCGCGCCGCCGTGCACCTTCTCCACCATGCCCTGGCGGGCGAGCGCGTCCAGATCGCGGCGGACCGTCATGTCCGACACGCTGAGCCTGCGGGTGAGCTCATTGACGCGTACCCCGCCCCGCCGCCTGACCTCATCGAGAATCAGGGCACGCCGCTGCTCCGCGAGGAGATTCTGGTTGTCGCTCACCCCGGCCCGTCCCTTCCGCCCGACTCGCTGCCTCGGGTCGTTCTGCGTCTGCTGCCGCTTGCGATCACTGTTTCCTCATCCTCGCATGAGCCACTGACAGCGAGGCCGGGGTGACCTTGGCTGTGGCGGCGGGTTGTGCCCTGCACGTCCGCGCAAACCGCCCGCTGCCGGTGCAATCCGCCTCCGCTCGCGGATTCCGCCTCTGCCCGTGAGAACCATCGCTGCGCGCGCGGACCGCCGGCGCCTGCGCGAACTGCCGCTGTCCGTGCGAGGTGGCCTGGACGGCGCGGGCGCCTCGCGTTTCGGGTGAAACGCCCAGCCGGTTGCTCCCCCGCCCCCGCCCCCTCTCCACCCGGTGTATCTGCGCCAGCGGATAGAGCCGATCACGGCCAGTGTGGAGGCGCTGCTGTCCGGACCCACGGACTGGCTCAGCCAGGTGACGTCG